>JAVEEJ010000038.1 GCA_030840515.1 Frankiaceae bacterium
GCGAACTCGTCGAGCTGCTGGCGCGAGAGCCCCCACTGCTCGGCGATCATCTCGGCCCCGATCCCCTGGTTGGGCATCTCGCCGCCGTAGCGCGCGGTGTAGCGCTCACCGAGCGGGTTCGCGGTGAAGCTCGAGCCCATCGGCACCCGAGACATCGACTCCACACCGCCGGCCACGGCCAGGTCGTACTGCCCTGAGATCACACCGGCGGCGGCGAAGTGCACAGCCTGTTGGGACGAGCCGCACTGCCGGTCGACCGTGGTGCCCGGCACCGTCTCCGGCCAGCCCGCGGAGAGGACCGCCGTACGCGCGATGTCGAAGGTCTGCTCCCCGATCTGGGACACGCAGCCCCAGATGACGTCGTCGACGCCGGCCGGGTCGATGCCGCTGCGCTCGGCCAAGGCCTGCAGCACGTGGGCGGACAGGTCTGCCGGGTGGACGCCGGCGAGCCCGCCGTTGCGCTTGCCGACAGGGGTACGGACAGCTTCGACGATGACGGCGTCGCGCACGGTGGCCTCCAGCAGGCGAAACAAGCGGTCAGCCCTAGTGGACCACGACCCGAATCAGAAGCTGATGCTGCCCTTGGACACGGCCTGCTGCTGGTCGGCTCCATCGCAACCGACCGAGGAGACGGTCACCTTCACCACGTAGGTGCCCGCCTTCTTGTACGTGTGCGAGAAGACCGGGTGCACCGCCCACGACTGGTCGTTCGGGTAGGTCGCGCCGGAGTGGTCGCTGCAGTCCGACAGCGGACGGGTGAAGACGCCGTGCGTCGACCCGTCGCCCCAGTCCACCTCGACCCGGTTGACGAAGCCGTCGCTGTCCGCGCTGTCGCCGGAGACGTCGAGGTGGCGGTGCGCACGGTCGCGGGCCGCGGTGGCCTTGAGGAAGCCCGGCGCGGCAGGGCCGTTGGAGGTCAGGGTGGCGTCAGGACCGACCTGCACGGAGAAGCTTCTCGACGCGTCCTCGAACGCAGCGGAGTCCGGACGGCACCGCGGTCCGCTCGAGGACGCCTGCACCTTGACGGTGTAGGGACCTGGGGTGCGCCACGCATGGTGAATCGCCACGGTGGTGTCCGACGGGTGGGGCGAGTACGGCGCCGGCGGTGCTGTCGGGGACGGGTAGATCGCGCACGTGACCATGCCGACCGGTTCGTGCTTCCAGCTCGTTCCGTCGCCCCAGTCGACGCTGGTCACAGAGCCGGCGCCGTCGCCGTCGCGCAGCCGAACGGACAGCACGTACGCCGTCTGGGTCGTGCCGGCCGTGGCCGGCTTCATCGTGGTGGTGATGGTCAGCGGCGGGTAGCTCGTGGTCGGCGTCGCGAAGGGGTAGCTGCGCGGGCTCGTCGTCGGTCCGGGCGTGCTCGCGCCCGGTGTCGGGGTCAGCGTCGCTGAAGGCGCTGGGGGAGTCGGCGTACTCGTAGCCGTGGGCTCCGCGCTCGCCGACGGAGCCGCCGTCAGCTCAGGACCGGGCGTGCTCGGGGCGGCGGTGGGGAGCGAGCTGGTGCTGGGGGAGGAGTCGTGGCCGAGCAGGTAGGCCACGGCGAAGGCGAGTACGGCGAGCACCGCCGCGCCCACCAGGCCGCCGAGCACGCCGATCCGAGCAGTCGTCATGGCCCCTCCCCTCCTCGCAGTATGGGGACGGAACCGTCGCCTCGTGGCAGGACTCGCGCATTGGGCGGCGAAGTCCGGCGCATGGCCGTGTCTCCCAGCAAGTCGTTGGTCCTCGTTTGTGCCGCCGGTGGCGTCCTCGCCGCGCTGGCCGCTCCCGGCCAGGCCGCCTCGGCGCCGCGCGGCTGGGCCAAGCCCGTGTTGGTCAGCAAGACGCTCGCCCACCGCGAGACGAGCCTGGTGCTCGACCCCACGAACGTGCGCAACCAGATGATCTGCGACCCGTCGGGCGTGCCGTCCGTGGACCACGGCCAGTCCTACTTCCACCGCAGCTCAGACGGCGGCCGGACCTGGCACGAGCAGAACGTCGAGGGTGCGACGGACCTGCGTCAGGCGACGTTCGAGGGCGGCGACTGCGACGTCGCGATCGACCGCGCGGGGACGATGTACAGCGCCGACACCTGGCTGGGCGACCTGTCGGTCGGCCACAGCACCGACCATGGCAAGACCTGGGACGGGACGCCCCTGTCGGGCACCAGCCCGATCATCGACCGTCCCTGGCTGGTCGGGGGAGCGCCGGGCACGGTGTACCTGAGCTACCACGACCTGCAGTGCTGCAGCCCCGCCGCGATGTGGTTCACCAAGTCCACCGACTACGGCAAGACCTTCAGCCCGGCCGTGCCCATCACGACGGCCAACACCGACGGTGCGTTCATCTGGGAGGGCAACTTCGTCGTCGCCCCCAACGGCAAGGACATCTACCTCGTCTACTCCCGCCGCAGCTCGATCAACGGCATCTCCGCCGGGGTCGACACCGAGTCGCCAATGTCGCTGTGGCTGGCCTCGTCGCACGACGCCGGCACCACCTGGACCTCTTCGAGGATCACCAACCTCCCGGTGGAGACGTCGACGATCTATCCGGCGATCGGCCTCGACAAGGGCGGCTACCTGCACGTCGTGTGGTCGATGAAGTCCAGCAAGGGCAACCCGGTCTTCTACACCTACTCCGCCAACGCCGGCCGCACCTGGCGCTCAGCGGTTCCGCTGAACCCCGGCCATGTCGGCTGGGCGCCGTGGATCGTCGGCGGCCACCACCGCGGCGAGGCGGCTGTCGCCTGGCTCGGCAGCCCCGACCCGGCGGCGACGCAGAGCACTGTCTCGCCCTGGTACTTCGACTGGGCGCGAGTCACGGTCGGTGCCTCCGGCAAGCCGGCGATCCGCACCGGCTCCACGACCAAGTCGCCGCTGTGGGAGGGCAAGCAGACCGAGCCCGAGTTCGAGATGGTCGCGCTCGATGCCAAGGGGCTGATGCACCTCGGCATGAGCATCTACCAGGGCAGGCCCAACGGGGGCGCGTGGTCGGTGTGGAACCAGACGGAGACGAGTACGTCGCACTGAGGCTGCCCCCGTACGTCAGGCGACCGCCCGCATATCGGTTTTGACAACGGTTTTCATATGCGGTTGGGTGCGGTCATGCGACGCGCCCTGTCTACCGTCCTCGCTCCCGCACTCCTGACCGCGTGCCTCACCGCCTGCAGCAACAGCACCGCTGGGAGTAGTGGCAGCATCGACGTGGTGGCCGGCTTCTACCCGCTGGTGTTCCTCGCTGAGCGCATCGGGGGCATCCACGTGACGGTGAAAGACCTCACGCCTGCGGGAGCTGAGCCACATGACATCGAGCTCACGGCGCACGACGTCGTGAAGGTCCGCGAGGCTGACCTGGTGCTCTACCTGCACGGGCTCGCACCCGCGGTCGACGAGGCGGCCGGCGAGAGCAAGCACGCGCTCGATGTCGCCGCGGTCACCGACCAGGTGTCCGGTTACAGCGCGATCGAAGAGGGCGAGAAGTCCAAGGACACCGGGCTCGACCCCCACGTCTGGCTCGACCTGCAGCGCATGGGCGCGATCGCGACCGCGGTCCGGGACAGGCTGGTGGCCGCGGATGCCGCGCACGCCGACGACTACCGGCAGAACGCGAGCACGCTCGCCGCGGAGCTCTTCGCACTCGACGCCGACTTCAAGACCGGGCTGGCGCACTGCGCACGCAAGGACATCGTCACCTCGCACAACGCCTTCGGCTATCTCGCTCGGCGCTACGGGCTGACCCAGGTCGGGATCAGCGGCCTGGTGCCGGACGCCGAACCGGCGCCCGGTCGGCTGGCCGAGGTGACGGACTACGCCCGGCACAACCACGTCACCACGATCTACTTCGAGTCGATCGTCTCGCCCAAGGTGGCGCAGACTGTCGCTAACAGCATCGGGGCCAGGACGGCCGTGCTCGACCCGATCGAGAGCAAGCCGCGCGGGGGCGACTACCTCGACGGCATGCGGCGCAACCTCGCCGCTCTCAGAGCAGGACTGGGGTGCGGATGAGCGAACGGCTAGCGATGGTGGACGTCTGCGTGGACCGCGGTGGGCGCCCGGTGCTGCATGACGTGTCGTTGACGGTCGCCGACGGCGAGACGGTGGCCGTGCTCGGTCCCAACGGCGCCGGGAAGTCCAGCCTCGTCCGCGTCGCGCTCGGTTTGCTGCCGCTGCGGTCCGGATCAGTGCGGTTGTTCGCGACGCCGCTGGCCGGCTTCCACGACTGGTCCCGCATCGGCTGGGTCCCGCAGCGGACGACCGCGACGACCGGGGTGCCCGCCACCGCCATGGAGGTGGTGGGGACGGGGTTGATCGGCAGCCCGCGGGTGCCGCGCGGCGAACGGCACCGCGTCGTGCACGAGGCGTTGAGCACGGTTGGCCTCATCGACAGGTGCGATGACCCGGTGGCCTCGCTGTCGGGCGGCCAGCAGCAGCGCGTGCTCATCGCCCGGGCGCTGGTCGGCTCCCCTGAGCTGCTGGTGCTCGACGAGCCGACCGCGGGGGTGGACAGCGAGTCGCAGCAGGCGTTCGCCGTCGCGCTGGAAGCGGTGCACGCCAGCGGGACGACGGTTCTGCTCGTCGCGCACGAGCTCGGTCCCCTCGCGCCGCTGATCAGCCGGGCCGTGATCCTGCGCGCGGGAAGGGTCGAGTACGACGGCCCTCCGCCTGCGCACGTCGTCCCGGACCACGACCACGTGCACCCACATGACGAGGAGAGGAACGAGATGCCTTCGGTGTGGCGACCGTGGTGACCCTGCTGCACTACGACTTCATGCGGCGGGCGCTGATCGCGGCGCTGCTGGTGGGAGTCGCGGCCCCCAGCATCGGCACGTTCCTCGTCGCCCGCCGGCAGGCGCTGATGGGTGACGGCATCGGGCACGTGGCGCTGACTGGTGTCGCGCTGGGCTTCCTGCTCAACACCGCGCCGTTCGTGACAGCAGTGCTCACCGCCGCGGCCGGAGCGCTGCTCATCGAGTGGGTGCGCGCCCGAGGTCGGGCCTCCGGCGATGTCGCGCTCGCCCTGCTCTTCTACGGCGGCATCGCCGGTGGCGTGCTGCTTATCGGACTGTCACCGGGCGGGAGCAACGCGACCTTGCTCTCCTACCTTTTCGGGTCGCTCACCAGCGTCTCGCGCGGCGACCTCACGGCGATGGCGGCACTCACTGCCGCCGTGCTGCTCGTGGTCGCCGTACTCGCACGCCTGCTCTTCGCGGTCAGCTATGACGAGGAGTTCGCGGCCGTTCGTGGTGTGCCCACGCGTTGGCTGGGTTCGCTGCTGGCGGTAATGGCGGCGGTGACCATCACGGTCGCGATGCGCGTGGTGGGCCTGCTGCTGGTGTCGGCGTTGATGGTGGTTCCGGTCGCGACCGTGCAACTGGTGACGCACGGCTTCCGGCAGACCCTGCTGGCGGCGGCCGCGGTCGGTGCCGTGACCAGCGTCGTCGGCGTGGTCATCGCCTTCTACGCCGACGTGGCTCCTGGCGCGTGCATCGTGGTGACGACGATCGGCGTGTACGCCCTCGCGTCGGCGCTTCCACCCCTGCGCACGAGGATGGCGGGATGACGGCGCCGCGCCAGACCAAGCAGCGAGCTACCGTCCTCGAGGCGCTTCGCGTGACCCCGCGGTTCGTCAGCGCACAGGAGCTGCATGGCGTGCTTCGTGCCGGGGGTGAGGGCACCGGGCTGACCACGGTCTACCGCCACCTGCAGGCCCTGGCCGCCGACGGCACGGTCGACGTGCTGCGGGCCGACGACGGCGAGTCGCTCTACCGGATCTGCGCCGACTCCGGGCACCACCACCACTTGGTCTGCCGGCACTGCGGCACGTCGGTGGAGGTCGAGGGACCTGCCGTCGAGCGGTGGGCCGTGCGCATGGCGGAGGAGCACGGGTTCGCCGATGTGGAGCACACGTTGGAGATCTTCGGGACGTGTGCCAGCTGCAGCCGCAAGCGCGGCTAGGTTCAGCGCATGCTGCTCATCGACATCACCACGGCGCCGCAGACCTACGGGCGGCCGATCCGAGGCGTCCTCCACGTCGGCGCTCACCTTGGCGAGGAGGCGGTGGCGTACCGCGACCAGGGTGTCGAGTACGTCGTGTGGGTGGAGGGCAATCCGGACCTGATCCCCAAGCTGCGCGCCCACGTCGAGCCGCTGGGCCAGCAGGTCATCGAGGGCCTCGTGTCCGACGTCGACGGGACGCAGATCGAGTTCCACGTCGCGAGCAACAGCTGGTCGAGCTCGATCCTCGACCTGGGCACCCACGCCGTCGCCCACCCTGAGGTCACGTTCACCGACACCAAGACGCTAACCGCGCACCGGCTCGACACCCTGCTCGAGCGGGACGGCATCGACCCGAAGCGGTTCGACATGCTGCTGCTCGACCTGCAGGGCGCGGAGCTGCTCTGCCTGCGCGGGGCGTCGAGCGTGGTGGCGGAGGTGGACTACATCTACTCGGAGATCAACGTCGACGAGCTCTACGTCGGCTGCGTCCGGCTGCCGGAGCTGGACGCGTTCCTCGATGCGGCCGGCTTCGAGCGGGTGAAGACCCACCTGGTGAAGGACAAGGGCTGGGGCGAGGCGCTGTACGTCCGCCGTCGTTCCCCGTTCCGCAGAGCGCTGGCGCGCCTGCGCCGTCGCTGACCTGCGGCAGATTTGGGGTGAGCGACGGGGCTTGAACCCGCGACCCCCGGGACCACAACCCGGTGCTCTACCAGCTGAGCTACGCCCACCATCGCGCCGACCAGAGCCGGCGCAGAGCCAGAAGTGTAGGGGAGCGTGCTCAGGAGTCCGGGCGGTAGGCGTTCTCGAGCAGCAGCCGGGTGGCCACCTCTTGCGCCTGCTCGGTCGTCGGGCCAGGCGGCGCGACGAACATCACCTCGCGGTAGTAGCGCAGCTCCAGGATCGACTCGCGGATGTCGGCCAGCGCCCGGTGCCCGCCGGCCTTCTGCGGCGAGTTGAAGTAGGCCCGCGGGAACCAGCGCCTGGCTAGCTCCTTGATCGAGGACACGTCGACCATCCGGTAGTGCAGGTGGTCGTCGAGGATCGGCATGTCACGGGCCAGGAAGGCGCGGTCGGTGGCGATGGAGTTGCCGCACAGCGGGGCCTTGCGGCGGTCGGGCACCCACTGCTTGACGTACTCGAGCACCTGCTGCTCGGCGTCCTCCATCGACGTGGTGGCGGCTCTGATGTCGTCCGTGAGGCCTGAGGAGGCGTGCATCTCCTTGACCACGTCGATCATCCCGTCGAGCTTTGCGGGGTCGGTCCTGATGACCACGTCGACCCCGGTGCCGAGCACGTTGAGGTCGGCGTCGGTCACGAGGCAGGCCACCTCGACCAAGGCGTCGTTCACCAGGTCGAGCCCGGTCATCTCGCAGTCGATCCACACCAGCCGCTCTGTCACAGCGCGCACCCTATGCGGCGCGGGCTTTCAGATGACGCGGGTTGGTGCCGGGGGTCCCACAGGCGTTAGATGCGAGGAGTCGAGGCACACCTCGACGGCCGGCAACGGAAAGGGCGCGCCCCCCATGAAGATCATCGACGTCGAGGGGATCGGGACGACCTACGCGGACAAGCTCAAGGCCGCAGGCATCGACACCACTGAGCAGTTCCTCACCTCGGCCGGCACGCAGAAGGGCCGTCAGACGCTCGAGGACAGCACCGGCATCTCTGCGAAGCTGCTGCTCGAGTGGGCCAACCACGTCGACCTCATGCGCGTCGACGGTGTCGGCTCGGAGTTCTCCGACCTGCTCGAGGCCGCCGGCGTCGACTCGTGCCCCGAGCTCGCTCAGCGCAACGCCACCAGCCTCATCGCGAAGATGACCGAGATCAACGAGGTCAAGTCGCTGACCCGCCGCCTCCCCACAGAGGCGCAGGTCGCGGGCTGGATCAAGCAGGCCGGTGACCTGCCCAAGATCGTCACGCACTGACTCACGCACTGACAGTCACGCAATGACAGTTACGCACTGACAGTCACGCACTGACAGTTACGCAGTGACAGCGGCGATCCGACCCTCGAGGAAGTCGCGCTCGGCGGTGTTCGTCGCGAGGGCGCGCGCCCGCTCATAGGCGGCGCGCGCCTCCTCGGTGCGACCCAGCCGGCGCAGCAGGTCGGCCTGAGTCGCGTGCAGGTAGAGGTAGCCGTCGAGTTCGGGTGCGAGTACGACGACCTCGG
>JAVEEJ010000040.1 GCA_030840515.1 Frankiaceae bacterium
AGTGGCATCCCCTACGGGCTGGGCCTGGTCAAGAACTCCTACGTCGGGCGCACCTTCATCCAGCCCAGCCAGACGATCCGGCAGCTGGGTATCCGGCTCAAGCTCAACCCGCTGCGCGAGGTGCTGCGCGGCAAGCGGGTCGTGGTCGTGGACGACTCGATCGTGCGCGGCAACACCCAGCGAGCCCTGGTGCGCATGTTGCGGGAGGCCGGGGCGACCGAGGTACACGTGCGGATCTCCTCGCCTCCGGTGAAGTGGCCCTGCTTCTACGGGATCGACTTCGCCACCCGTGCCGAGCTCATCGCGAGCGGACTCGCCGTCGACGAGATCCGACAGGCGATCGGCGCCGACTCGCTGGCTTACGTCTCGCTCGATGAGCTCGTCGCAGCGACCACCATCGAGAAGGACGACCTGTGCCGGGCCTGCTTCGACGGCGTCTACCCGATCACGCTTCCCGCCGCGGACTCGCTCGGTAAGCACATGCTCGAGGGAATCGAGAAGGCAGTCACGGCGAGCACCGGCTCGCTGGACCCGTCGCCGGACGACTTCGAGCAGCTCGTCTCGGGAGTAGGCGCGGAGGACGCGGTGCGTCGTCCGTGAGCTCCTACGCTGCGGCGGGCGTATCGATCGAGGCGGGTGACCGCGCGGTCGAGCTGATGAAGGCCTCGGTGGCGCGTGCCACCCGACCGGAGGTGGTCGGAGGCTTGGGCGGTTTCGCCGGTCTGTTCCGCATCCACGGCGGAAAGCTGCTGGCCACCTCAACCGACGGTGTCGGCACCAAGGTCGCGGTCGCGCAGGCGATGGACAAGCACGACACGATCGGCATCGACCTGGTGGGCATGGTGGTCGACGACATCGTCGTCTGCGGCGCCGAGCCGCTGTTCATGACCGACTACATCGCCACGGGCAAGGTCATCCCGGAGCGCATCGCGGCCATCGTCAGCGGTGTGGCTGAAGGCTGCCGGTTGGCCGGCTGCGCTCTGATCGGCGGCGAGACCGCCGAGCACCCTGGCCTGCTCGAGCCGGACGAGTACGACATCGCCGGCGCGGTGACGGGGATCGTCGATGAGGATGCGGTGCTCGGACCGGAGCGGGTGCGGGCCGGCGATGCCCTCATCGCGATGGGATCGAGCGGCCTGCACTCCAACGGCTACTCCCTCGCGCGTCACGTGCTCCTGCAGCACTCGCGCCTTCGCCTCGACGCCGAGCTCGACGAGCTCGGTCGCACCGTCGGTGAGGAGCTGCTCGAGCCGACCCGCATCTACGCGCGCGACTGCCTGGCGCTCGCCGCCGATGTCGATGTGCACGCGATGTCGCACATCACCGGTGGTGGCTTCGCCGCGAATTTGGCGCGGGTGCTGCCACCAGCGGTCGAGGCCATGGTCGACCGGGCGACCTGGTCACCGCAGCCGGTCTTCGACCTCATCGCGGCGCGCGGGAAGGTCGAGCGCGAGGAGATGGAGCGCACCTTCAACATGGGCGTCGGGATGGTCGCCGTACTCGCACCCTCGGAGGTCGACCGCGCCCTTGCCATCCTCACCGCCCGCCACGTCCCGGCGTGGGTCTGCGGCGAGGTCCGCGCCGCGGACGGCGACGCAGCAGCTCAGCTGACGGGCGAGTACGCGGCCGGCTGACTAGCGCGTGGCTGCCTCGTCGTCCTCAGGCGCGTAAGGGTCTTCGTCGTCGTCGTCGGACTCGGCGACGTCCGCTACCGGCGCAGGATCGCCCGTGCCGATGTCGGCGCGCAGGCGGTCCAGGTCGAAGCCACCGCTGTTGTACTTGAGGTCGCGGGCGACCTTGGTCTGCTTAGCCTTGGCTCGGCCCCGTCCCATGGGCTCGACCCCCTCATACGTCGAGGCGCGCGGGCCTCGGCAGGTTCTGTGAGCCCCCACGATAACGGCTCCACTGAAGCGCCGACAGGCGGGCGCTCCGGCTGGTCGGAGTGGCACGATCAGCGACGTGCGCCACCAGCCGTCCTACGCCTCCCACTTGCGGGTCTACGAGCCGCTCGTGGCCTTCCCAGAACCCGACCGGGCCCGCTGGCGCGCCGTGGTGGAGCAGGGTCAGCCGCCGGACGGCTCGGCGGTGGCCGAGCTCGAGCGCGCGGCCGGACTCGCCGCCTTGGTCGGACGCGTCCCGACCTTCCTGCCTGACGAGCAGGGGCTGCCCGCAGCGCTGGTCGAGATCGCTGACGGCGTCGCCCGGGTCTGTCCGCTGCGGACCCGGATCCGCGCCGGGCTGGCGCTCGCCGGCTTCCTCGACGCCCTGCCCCCCGAGGTGGCGCGCGCCTTCGCCCCGGACGAGGTCGCTGAGGGGATCGAGGACGAGCTCGAGCAGCATGAGCGCGAGTACGGCGAGCTGAAGGAGCACGTGCTCACCGAGACCTGGACCGTTCCCCTGCACTGGTTCATCCCCTTCGAGCCCACGGAGCGCCGACTGGGATCTGCCGGCCAGCGCCGATCGCTGCGCTACCTGACGGCCATGTCGAAGGCCCGCCGGCGCACCGCGCGGGCGCTCGACGTGCTGCAGCGCACCATCGAAGGTCCCGTCCTCGAGCGCGTCGAGGGCCTCGGACGCTGGCTCGAGGAGTTCCACCCGCACTCGGTGGTCGAGCTCGACTACGGGGGGTTGGTTGACCTGATCCCCGACGCGGAGCTGCGGGCCGACAACTCGGTCGAAGAGGTCAGGGAGGCGCTCGAGGCACTCGGCGACGGGGAGGCCGTGGTCGCCGCGGAGGCCTACGAGCGGGTCAGCGTGCGCTGGCGGGAGCTCGCGGTGCGCTCGACGGCGAGCTGAGCCGCAGCCCCGGATGGTTCGGGGTGACTACCGCGTAAATGGTCATCGGATAGCCCGGTTAGGCCATTCCGGACATCGCGGGCCAACCGCATCCTTACTGGCAGACGGACCGAAGCCCGTCGGCACCGCCACCTGGAAGGACACCCCATGACCACGCGCAGCCCCGAAGCAGAGCCGCTGCTCACGCCGGCCGAGGTGGCGACGATGTTCCGCGTCGACCCGAAGACCGTGACCCGTTGGGCCAAGGCAGGCAAGCTCACCTCCATCCGCACCCTCGGCGGTCACCGCCGCTACCGCGAGGCCGAGGTTCGGGCGCTGCTCGCCGGAATCCCAGCCCAGCGCAACGCCTGACCCCTTCGCCGCACCCACCGCGGCGGATCTTCTCCGCACCAAGGGACGCACCCCACACCTCCCAGTGGCGTCCCGAGCAACCCCAGAACGCCGAAGGGCGCTCCCACCCCCAGTGGAGCGCCCTTCGGCGTTGGTGCACCCTGTGCCCGGTCGGCCCCTGGTGTCCGGTTCTGGTCACGGCGAGAGGCGGCGCGGCGTTCTACCCAGGTGGACCTTCCCGCAACCCAACCGTTACCCTCTGCCTGAGTCCTCGGTAGTTCGCTCGCGTGGAGCGGCCGAGGGCGCCGCCTAATCCGGGCCGCTCACACGGTGGCTCGGAGCCGGGGAACCACGTTCCCCTGGGGTGAATCCGCCGCGAGGCGGTAGGGCGCTCTCCAGCCCGAACCCGACAGCTAACCCGGCCGGCGGTGTGAGGAGAGGAAGAGACATCCGCGTGCCCACGCGTACCCCCGCCCGTCGTTGGACCCGTGCCACTGCCCTCTTCGGCGTGTCCGCGGTCGCAGCGCTGTCGTTGCAGGCCTCATCCGCTGCCCAGCCCAGGCCCTCCGTGGCCCAGGTCGCGGCCCGGGTGGATGCGCTCAATGAGCGGGCCGAGGCCATCGCCGAGCAGTTCAACCAGAGCGGCATCGCGCTTGCCGCCGCGCAGCGCCGGGCCGGCATCGCCGAGGCGCGCGTCGCTCGTGCCGAGGCCGCGCTCAAGGTGCAGCAGCACCGCCTTGGCAGCATCGCCGCCGCCGCCTACCGCAACGGCGGCGTGAGTGGCACCACCGGGCTGATGATCAGCTCCAGCCCCCAGACCTACCTCGACCAGGCCACCGCGCTGGACCGCATCTCCGCCCGCGGCGCCGACCGGCTTCGGGCACTGCGCACCGCGAGCGTGCAGGTCGCGCAGGCCAAGGCCGAGGCGAAGGCCCAGGTCGCGGCCGTGCGCGCCATCAACAGCGAGATCGCCCAGAAGCGCCACGAGGTGAACGCTCTGCTGGCTCAGGCCGAGAACATGCTCAGCGGCCTTCGCTCGGAGGAGCGCTCACGGCTCTCCGCACTGCGCCGCGCGCAGGCGCGTGCCAGTCGTGACGACACGCGGGTCAGCTACAAGGGACCGGCGTCCGCACGGGCCCGGATCGCCATCGAGTTCGCGCTCTCACAGCGTGGAAAGCCTTACCACTGGGGTTCCGCGGGTCCGAGCAGCTATGACTGCTCCGGGCTCACGATGCGCTCCTATGCCCACGCCGGCATCAGCCTCGACCACTTCACCGGGTCCCAGTGGCATTCCGGACGCCATGTGAGCCGCTCGGCGCTTCGACCCGGGGACCTCGTCTTCTTCTACAGCGACCACCACCACGTGGGGATCTACATCGGCGGTGGCCAGATGGTGCATGCCCCCCACACCGGTGACGTGGTGCGCATCTCCTCCATCGACGGCCGTTCCTTCAGCGGCGGCGTGCGACTCGTCGGCTGAGCTCACCGCGACCTCACCTGTCACCCGGTCGGCGCTTGGGTCATGCCGCCCGCTCGCCGATGCCAGAACGGTGAGACCTCGTTTGCCGCTGCTCGGCGTACTCGCTCTTGCCCTCGTGGCGACGACCGCGGGATCGGGCACCGCCAACGCAGGGACCTCGCGCCCCCTGGCGGGCACCAGCTGCCGGGCGTTCCCCGCCGACAACTACTGGCATGCCTCGGTGGCCGCGCTGCCCCGGTCGAGCCGCAGCTCTCAGTGGCTCGCGCACATGTCGCCGACGAGGAAGCTGCACCCCGATTTCGGTCCGTCCTACGGCGCCCAGTCCGTTCCCTACGGCATCCCCATCACCTATGTGACGAGCGCCCACGCGAGGGTCGGCATCCGCTTCGACTACGCGTCCGAGAGCGACCGCGTCGGTTACCCGCTCGGATCGGACACGAAGATCGAGGGCGGCCAGATGACATCCGGCGACCGGCACGCGGTGATCGTGGACACGAGCACCTGCCGGCTTTACGAGACCTGGGCGACGCACAAGAGCGGGACCACCTGGTACGCCGGGTCGGGCGCGACCTGGAGCCTCGGCTCCAACGCGCTGCGTCCGGCTGGCTGGACCTCCGCTGACGCGGCGGGACTGCCGATCCTGCCGGGGCTGCTGCGCTACGACGAGGTGGCGGCAGGCGTCGTCGACCACGCGATCCGCTTCACCACCGATGTCACCGACCGGCGTTACGTCTGGCCGGCGCGACACCAGGCAGGGTCGGTGAGCGACCCGAGCTACCCGCCGATGGGTGCCCGGTTCCGGCTCAAGGCCAGCTACCCGATCAGCTCGTTCCGCAAGGACACACAGGCCGTGCTGCGGGCCATGAAGACATACGGCCTGGTGCTCGCGGACAACGGCTCGCCCTGGTACTTCCAGGGCGCGCAGGACACCCGGTGGGCGGAGGGGATGCTCGACCAGCTCAAGGCCATCCCCGCGTCGGCCTTCGAGGCGGTGGACACATCCCGGCTGATGATCTCGGCGTCCAGCGGCCGGGCCCGCACCGGCTGACCCTCAGCCCAGGTCGCTGCCCGGCTGCAGTCGCGCGTAGGACCCCGTGCCGTCCAGCATCGCCGGCACCCTGGCGTCGACCATGCTCAGCGCGATCTCGCTGTAGATCATCTCGTGGATGGCGAGGTAGTGGGTGGCCTTCGTCGAGCGTGCGTAGTCGAGCACCTCGCTCAGCTTCGACCAGGGAGCGCTCACCGGTAGGCAGAGCACGTCGACGGGCTGGCCGGGGTCGGTGAACGCGTCGCCGGGGTGGAACAACGTGCGGTCGCCGGCCGTCACCAGGAAGCCCGAGTTGTCGAAGTGCGGGAGCTCCGGATGGATGACCGCGTGCTTCTCGCCGACGACCTGGACCGGCAGGCCCACGTCGAGCCGCTGACCGGGGGCGACGACGGTGACCCGCTCGGCGAGCGACGGGTCGGCGTCGCCGATCTGACGGGCCACTGCACCGATCGTGTAGATCGGGGCGTCGGTTGCCCGCAGGTGCTCCAGGTCGTAGTGGTCGGCGTGCTCGTGCGTGATGAGGACCGCGGTTGCGCCGCTGACCGCCTCCCGCCGGGTGAACGCCCCGGGGTCGATGACCAGAACCTGGCCGTCGTGCTCGAGGCGCACGCACGCGTGCTCGAACTTGGTGATCCGCATCGGGCGACGGTAGCCGCTCCGGGGAGTCGGCGACGGTGGTGGGCAGGGGCGGGGTCGAACCGCCGACCTCCCGCTTTTCAGGCGGGCGCTCGTACCAACTGAGCTACCTGCCCAGGTAGTTCGCGGGCGAGTGTATCGGCCTCCGTGGGGCCCGCGGTCCTAGGACCATGGTCGCCTGTTCTCGCGGTGCGCCGGCCGACAGTGTGGGTCAGCGAGGGGGTGACGCCATGCGGGCGAACGCGTGGAAGCTGGCCGCGGTGAGCGTCCTGACGGTCGCCGTGCAGGGCTGCGCCTCCTCGTCCGAGCCCTTGAGCCGCTCGACCGGAGCCCCGAGCCTGGCTGACGCCCGCAGCGAGCGACCGACGCCGACGCCGTCCGCGCGCGTGACGGTCGCACCGCGTCGCACCGCCTCTCGCGCCCCGTCCAGCACCCCTACCGCGAACCGCAGCGTCGGCACGCCGGCACCACGGAGGACGTCCAGCCCGGCGCCACGGCGTACGACGACACCTCGCCCGTCGACGAGCAGCGCCTCGCCGAAGGCCGGCGCCTTGCACGTGGTGCACATGGCCGACTTCTCCTTCAGCCCTGCCTCGCTCACCATCGACGTCGGCGACCGGGTGCGCGCGATCAACGACATGGGCAGCCACACGTTCACCGGCACGTCGGGCCCCAAGACGTGGGACTCCGGTGCAGTGGCCCAAGGCCAGAGCTACACGGTGACCTTCAGCAGCGTCGGCGACTACACCTTCGTGTGCTCCTACCACCAGTCGGTCGGGATGACTGGAACCATCACTGTTCGGTGACGACAGGGGTTCGTGAAGGGCAGCCCGACGCGAACCCGCCATCACCGCCGAACGTCGGCGCAGACCTGCGGCAGCGGCCTGTCGCGAACCCGCCACAGTCGGCAAAATCCGTTGCTGCTCCGCGACTTTTCTGTGATGTGACGGGCCGGTGGTGGCGCGATAACCCTTGCGTCACGATCGCGATCCGACACTCGGCAACGCGCCTGAGCCGCGTCTAACTTCCGCACCACTCATCCCGCGGAAGGGGACGTCCATGCAGGCACTCAAGCGCCCAAAGACCACAGAGCGCAGACGGATCACAGCGCTCGCCGTACTCGCACTCGCCTTGTCGGCTTGTGGCGGTAGCGGCGGCGGGAACAGCAGTGGCACAGAGCAAGGCAACTCTGTGCCGGCCAGCCAGCTCACCAAGACCGGAACGATCAGGTACGTCCTCGAGAAGAACATCTCGAACTGGAACATCCTCACCTCCGACGGCAACACGTTCGAGACCGCCGAGGTGATGAACGGGATCCTGCCGGGTGCCTTCATCCCGCAGCCGGACTTCACGGTCTCGATGAACAAGGACCTGCTGGTCAGCGCCGAGCTCACCAAGACCGAGCCGCAGACGGTGGTCTACAAGATCCAGCCGAAGGCGGTCTGGAGCGACGGCACGCCGATCAGCGCGGATGACTTCATCTACCAGTGGACGACCCAGAACGGCGTGAACACCAAGTACACGGTCGCGGGTACGACGGGCTACGAGAGCATCGCCAGCGTCGTCGGCTCGGACGGCGGCAAGACGGTGACCGCGACCTTCAAGCCAGGCAAGAAGTTCGCCGACTGGAAGTCGCTGTTCGGCGCGCTGCTGCCTGCTCAGATCATGAAGACCCTGAGCCCCGACCCGGTGAAGGCGTTCAACACGGGCCTGCTCAAGGCGCCGAGCTGGTCCGGTGGGCCGTTCATGATCTCGAAGTTCGAGAGCAACAAGGCAGTCACGCTGGTCAAGAACCCGAAGTGGTACGGCGAGGGCCCCTACCTCAGCACCGTCATCTTCCGGATCATCACCGACGCCACCCAGGAGCCGACGGCCCTGGCGAACGGCGAGGTGGACGCCATCTACCCGCAGCCCCAGGTTGACCTGCTCACCCAGGTCAAGAAGATCCCGGGCGTGACGGCAAACGTCGGCTTCGGTCTGCTGTTCGAGCACTTCGACCTCAACATCAAAAACAAGTTCCTCGCCGACCGAGAGCTGCGTCGCGCGATCTTCACCGCGGTCGACCGCGAAGGTCTGGTCAACCGCACCGTCAAGCAGTTCTCCAGCAAGGCAACGGTGCTCAACAACCGGATGCTGCTGCCCGGCCAGCCTGGCTACCAGGACAACGTGGCCTCCAAGGGCTTCGGCAAGGGTGACCTGGCCGGTGCGAAGAAGATCCTCACTGACGCCGGCTACACCGGTGTCGGCACGGCGCTGAAGAACAAGGCCGGCCAGGCTGTCGGCCCACTGCGCTTCCGCTACACGGTGGGCAACCAGATCCGTCAGACCGAGGGCGAGCTGCTCAAGGCAACCCTGGCTCAGCTCGGCATCACGATGAACATCCAGTCCACCGATGACCTGGGCGGAACGCTCGACGGACGCGACTTCGACATCGTCGTGTTCGGCTGGGTGGGCTCACCGTTCCCCTACTCGAGCAACCAGTCCATCTACTCCACCCGGCAGGGCCAGAACTTCGGCAACTACTCCAACGCCCAGGTGGACAAGTGGCTGGCGGACGCGGCCATCGAGCTCGACGCCTCCAAGGCGCAGGAGCTGCTCAACAAGGCCGACGCGCAGATCACCGAGGACGCGGCGACGCTGCCGCTCTACCAGAAGCCGACGCTGCTGGCGTTCTACGACAAGTACGGGAACGTCCGCGACAACGCCACCTCGGTGGGCCCGACGTACAACATCCAGCAATGGGGCATCAAGACCTCGGCCGGGTGACCAGGTCTGACGCCCTCAGCGAGGGGCCGTCGTCGCCCTCCGACACGGCCCCTCGCTCACGGCAGGCCTCCACCTGGACACCCACGAGCCGCCGGCCGGACTCCCAGTCCGGACGGATCCTCGAACTGCTCGGAGCGGGCATGAAAGACGAGGCGATTGCCCGCCAGCTCGGGGTGAGCCTGCGGACCGTGCAACGGGCGGTGCAGACGATCTCGCTGGCACTCGGCGTGACGAGCCGGTTCCAGCTCGGGGCAGAGGCCTGTCGGCGCGGCTGGATCTGAGTCGAACCTCTGCCCACAGTGCCGCCGTACTCGCTCCCGGACAGCGCGAAGGCCCCGGTCACACTGACCGGGGCCTTTTGCTGTGGAGCGGTCCCGACGGGATTTGAACCCGCGACCTCCGCCTTGACAGGGCGGCGTGCACTCCAAGCTGCACTACGGGACCTTGCAGATGCTCATGCTCGTGCTGGTGTTGCCGTGCCCCCAACGGGGTTCGAACCCGTGCTGCCGCCTTGAAAGGGCGGTGTCCTGGACCGCTAGACGATGGGGGCGTGTGACGCCTCCGACGTCTCCCGTCGGTGGTGCCGGGACAGCATAGGGGACATCCGAGGCAGGGGTCGAACGGGTCAGTGGCCGCAGGAGCGAACCGATTCGCGGCGAATGCGCTCTTCATGGGCATCCGCCCCTAGCCGGAGGTTCCCGTGCGCAGAGCCCGCGCCCTCGTCGTCCTCGCCCTCGTCGCAGCCACCGCTGTGGCCCTTCCTGCGAGCGCTCGCACCCACTACGTGGAGCTCGCCGGCGAGACGACGATCACGGCTGCTCACTCGGGCTCGGTGCTCGTGACCGTCCCCGACGACGCGAAGCTGTCGTGGAAGGCGCTGGGCAACCCCGACATCAGCATCGCGGGCTCGGGCCGGCTCGTTGGCTTCATGCTCGAGCCGGTCGCTCAGCAGGGCTACTCCCTCGACTCGGTGCTGGTCATGCGCCTGCCGAGCTCACAGCGCAACGCCCTCGAGGTGTCCGGACTTGCCGCCCCCACGCCGGGTCCGGCCTGCACGCAGCCCGGAGACGACCCGACGG
This sequence comes from Frankiaceae bacterium, assembly GCA_030840515.1. GTDB lineage: Bacteria > Actinomycetota > Actinomycetes > JAVEEJ01 > JAVEEJ01 > JAVEEJ01. Next base: position 10,136 of record JAVEEJ010000040.1, read on the forward strand.
ACCCGCTCGGCACGTGTGAGGACTGGAAGGACCCCGGATACGGCCTCCTCTACGAGGGCCGCTACCGCCTCACGGTGCTGACGGACGGTGCACCCGTCACGATCAAGCTGAAGCTGCACGGCCTCGACGGCAGCCTCGACCTCAGCCCCGCCACGACGGTGGCTTCGACCGAGTCCACCATGACCGCGCGTGAGT
>JAVEEJ010000073.1 GCA_030840515.1 Frankiaceae bacterium
CTTCCGGCAGCGCGTCTTCGGCGGGCAGGTGGCCGGACAGGCGCTGGTGGCGGCGGGCCGCACGGTGGAGGCGGAGCGGGCGGTGCACTCGCTGCACGCCTACTTCCTGCGCCCCGGCGACCCGAAGATCCCGATCCTCTACCTGGTCGACCGCATCCGGGACGGCCGCTCCTTCACCACCCGGCGGGTGGTGGCGGTCCAGCACGGCAAGGCGATCTTCAACCTCGCCGCCTCGTTCACCGCCGGCGAGCCGGGGATGGAGCACCAGGTGACCGCGCCCACGGTCACGCCGGCCGAGCGGCTCCCGCCACTGGCCGAGGCGCTCGCCGGCCATGCGGACAACCCCGTCGTCGAGTGGGTCGCGACCTCACCCATCGAGCTGCGCTACGCGGGCGCGCACCCACTGCTCGTGGAGCGGGGAGTGGAGCATGAGGCGAGTACGGCGGTTTGGCTGCGAGCGGCCGGGACCCTGCCCGATGACCCGCTCATCCACGTCTGCGTGTTGACCTACGCCAGCGACATCACGCTGCTCGACTCCGCGCTCCTCGCCCACGGCAAGGCCTGGGGTCGCGGCGAGGTGCTGGGCGCGAGCCTCGACCACGCCATGTGGTTCCACCGCCCGTTTCGCGCCGATGAGTGGCTGCTCTACGACCAGCACTCACCGACCGCCACCGGCGGCCGGGCCCTTGCCGAAGGCCGGATCTTCACCGAGGCCGGCGACCTCGCTGTGACAGTGGTGCAGGAGGGCTTGATGCGCACCCCGCGCTGACCGCAGGACAGCAGTCGCCTCGCGGTGGAAGAAGGTGGAGCCGCCTATCGGAATCGAACCGATGACCTACGCATTACGAGTGCGTCGCTCTAGCCGACTGAGCTAAGGCGGCGGGCCGTGCGGGGAGGAGCATAGCCTCAGCAGCGGGCACCGACCGGAGGCACCTTGAGGTCGAGCAGGTAGTCGTCGGCGATCCGGTCCACGCACGCGCTGCCCTCGCCGTACACCGTGTGCCCGTCACCGTTGTAGGTCAGCAGCACGCCCTTCGACAGCTGTTTGGCCAATGCGACGGCCCACGAGTACGGCGTCGCTGGGTCACGGAGCGTCCCGATCACGAGGATCGGCGGTGAACCGGCAGCGGTGATGGCCTCGTCCTTGCCCGTGGCGGGCACCGGCCAGTAGGCGCAGGTCAGGGAGCCCCAGCCGAGGAAGGAGCCGAAGATCGGCGACTCCTTCGACCAGTCCGCCGCGTCGCGTTGGTAGACCTTCGGGTCGGTCGGCGACGGATGGTCGACGCAGTTGATGGCCGTGTTGGCCTCGGTCTGGTTGCTGTATTTGTGGTCGTGCCGGTCGACGAGCTGGTCGGCGATGTAGAGCAGGGAAGCCCCGTCGCCGCCGAGCGCCTGCTTCAGCGCATCGCGCAGGAAGCTCCAGCTGCTCTTGCTGTAGAGCGCGGTGGCGATCCCGAGGATGCCCGCTGCCTGAGTGAGCTCGCGACCGTCAGCCTCGGTGTAGCGACTCGTCGGCAGCGGGTGGCTGTCGAGTGCGTCGATGAACTCGGTGATGCGGCGCCGGGCGTCCGAGGCGGAGGCCGTGCCGAGTGGGCAGCTCGAGCGCTTCACGCAGTCGGCGAGGAACGCGTCCAGCGCGGTCTCGAACCCGCGCGCCTGCGTCCGGTTGAGCTGCTCGGTCCCGAGCGTCGGGTCGATGGCGCCGTCGAGGATCAGCGCCCGCACATGAGTGGGGAATAGCTTCGCGTACACGGCTCCCAGATACGTGCCGTAGCTCTTGCCCATGTAGGTCAGCTTCGCGTCGCCGAGCACGGCGCGCAGCACGTCCATGTCGCGCGCTGCATCCTCGGTGGACACATGGGCGAGCAGCCGCATCGCCTTGGACCGGCAGTCGCTTGCCCACTGCTTCGAGAAGTCGAGCAGGGCCTGCACCTCTTGGGCGTTGTCAGGCGAGGCGTCCGCCAGCTCGTAGTCGTCCAGGAACTTCGTCGACAGGCAGCGGACCGGCGTGGACGCGCCCACCCCGCGCGGGTCGAAGCCGATGAGGTCGTAGTGGTTCCTGATCCGCTTCGTCACCGGCTTCTGCTTGGCGTAGTCGACGCCGGATCCGCCAGGTCCGCCCGGGTTGACCAGGATCGAGCCGCGCTTGCTCCCACTCGCCTTCAACCGATCGACGGCGATGGTGATCGTCTCGCCCGACGGCTTCGTGTAGTCGAGCGGAACCGTCATCGTGGCGCACTGGAATCCGCTCCCGCAGCCGTGCCACTTGAGCTTCTGCTTGTAGAAGCGGTCGAGTGCCGACGCGGTCGGTGACGACGTCGGGGCGGAGGCCGACGGCTCCGGGGACGTCACGACGACGCTGGGTTGCACCTGCGGCGTGCTGCCCGAAGACGAGCAGCCGGCAATGAGCACGGCGAGTGCGAGTACGGCGACGAGCGACCCGCGGCGCGTCGTACCCGTCATGCCTCGTCCGCCGTCGACCGCATACCTCCGGCGAGTGCACCGTCGTGGGCAGCCCGGGATGAGCAGGTGCTGGCACGCGTGCACGCAACCCGTTGACCCGTCTCGTTCATGCGCACCACCACAGTGTCGCTGGGGACGTTGTGACCGACGACCACGCCTTCACCCTCCGGTGTCTCCACCGAGCACCCGAGCTCGGGCGCGTTGGCTTTGAAGTCCTGATAGAGCGGGTGCTCGTACTTGAGGCAGCACATCAGCCGGCCGCACGCCCCGCTGATCTTGAGCGGGTTGGGGGCGAGGTCCTGGTCCTTGGCCATGCGCACACTGACCGGCTCGAAGTCCTTGAGGAACGTCGAGCAGCACAGGTCGCGGCCGCACGGGCCGATGCCGCCTTGCAGTCGCGCCTCGTCGCGGGCACCGAGCTGGCGCAGCTCGACCTTCGCGTCGAGGGTGCGCGCCAGGTCCCGCACGAGCTGGCGGAAGTCGACGCGGTGCGGTGCCGAGAAGTAGACCGTGGCCATGCGGCGGCCGTCCTTCAGCACCCAGTCCACTCCGAGCACCTTCATCGGCAGACCCGCTTCGCGGATCAGCCGCCTGGCGGCGACTCGTGTCTCCGCGCGCCGGGCCTTGTGCTCCTCGCCGCGCGCGAAGTCCTCCTCGGTGGCGATGCCCGCGCAGTCGTTGAGCCCCCCGATCTCCTCATCCACCCACTGCGGCGCCCACACCGTCTGCGCCACCTCTGTGCCGTCGTCGGTCGGGACGAGCACGTAGTCGCCCACTCGCGGCCGGTGCTCCCCCGCGTCGAGGTAGTAGAGGCGGCCGTAAGGGGTGAACGTCACCGCCATCACGTTGGGCACCCGGTGAGACTACGTGCCCCCCGACCGCGGCACGAGCGCTCAGCCGGCTCGCAGCGCCAGTGCCATCGCCTCGGTGGCGAGCAGGGTGTTCACGTTCAGCCCCACCTGCTCGCGGCAGGCGAGCACGGCGTCGATCCGGCGCACCGTCGCCTCGGCCGTCGTCGCTCGCGCGACCGCGGCCACCTGCTCGGCCAGGTCGGCGTTGACGATCTCGGCACCGCCACCGCTCTGCATGACCAGGACGTCGCGGTAGAACCCGGCCAGGTCGGTCAGCGCCCGGTCCAGAGCGTCCCGCTCGGTACGGGTGGCGCGTGACTTCTGCCGCTTCTCCAGGTCGCTGAAGGCTCCCGCAGTTCCCCGTGGCGCGGGCTTGCCCTCGGTCGCGCCCAGGGCGGCGCGCAGGTCGGCGAGCTCGCGTGCCTCGAGTTCGGCGGTCAGCGCGAGCGACTCCTCCTTGGCAGCGCTGATGAGGTTCTCGGCCGCCGTGAGCGCACCCGGCACAGTGCCGACCTGCTGCGGCAGGGCGAGCACCTCGCGGCGCCGCCGACGGGCGTCCTCGTCCCGGGCGAGCCGACGCGCCCTGCCGATGTGCCCCTGGGCGATCCGAGCCGCAAAGGCGGCCATCGCCGGGTCCACCCCGTCACGTCTGACCAGTACCTCGGCCACCGCTGCGGTCGGCGGGGTGCGCAACGCGACGTGACGGCAGCGCGAGCGGATCGTCGGCGAGACGTCCTCGCTCTCCAGGGTCGGCGCGCACAGCAGGAGGACCGCCCGCGGAGGAGGCTCCTCGAGCGTCTTGAGGAAGGCGTTGGATGCCTGCTCGGTGAAGCGGTCGGCGTCTTCGATGATGACGATGCGGTAGCGCCGCCGCAGCGGGGCCATCGCCGCGTCCACGACCAGCTGGCGCATCTCACGCACGCTGTAGGACAGGCCTTCGGGCGCGACCACCTCGACATCGGGATGCGAGCCCGCGAGCACGGTGTGGCACGCCTCGCAGTCGCCGCAGCCACCGTCTGGGCACTGCAGCGCCGCCGCGAACGCCCGCGCGGCGACCGACCGGCCGGAGCCCGGCGGACCGGTGAACAGCCAGGCGTGGGTCATCGCCGCCGGCGTGCGCGCCGCGTGGCTGAGCACTTCGACGGCAGCCTCCTGTCCCACCAGGTCAGAGAACACGCTCATGTGCGCACCACCTGGTGTCCCTTCGCCGGCACGAGCAGCCGCGACAGGAGCGGCTCGACCCGGGCCCGCACTGCCGCGGCGATCTGCTCGGGCGACTCCTGCGCGTCCAGCACCAGGTAGCGGCCGGGCTCACGGTCCGCGAGCGCAAGGAACCCGGCCCTGACGCGTTCGTGGAAGGCGAGCGGCTCGGCCTCGAGCCGGTCCGGGCTTCCGCCCGCACGACTGAGCCCGACATCTGCGGGCAGGTCGAGCACGACCGTGAGGTCGGGCACGAGCCCACCTGTCGCCCACGTCGAGAGCTGGCGAACCTCTCGTTGCGCCAGCTCGCGGCCGGCCCCCTGGTAGGCCAGGGAGGAGTCGACGTAGCGGTCGGTGATGACGACCGCGCCCCGACGGAGCCCCGGCTCGACCAGCGAGGACACGTGGTCAGCGCGGTCCGCGGCATACAGCAGCGCCTCCGAGCGGGGGCTCAATGCCGTGGTCGGATCGAGCAGCATTGCGCGGATCGCGCGCCCTGTGCCGGTGCCACCGGGCTCGCGTGTCGTGAGCACCTCGACACCGCGGGTTTGGAGCCATTCCGCGAGGAGCCGCACCTGGGTCGACTTCCCCGCGCCATCGCCACCTTCGAACGCGAGGAAGAGCCCGGGGTGCCGGATGCGCGTTCCGTGCCCGCGCAGCGACGACCACAGCTCGGCGAGCAGTGGCACGGACGAGTCATCCATCTGCCGGTAGGCCAGCATGCCGACGACGACGGCCAGCAGGCCGGCGACGAAGAGCGTGAGGGTGATGCCGTCCGAGTGGAAGTGCCACTTGCCCAGCTCCCAGGTGTTGTCGCCGATCGCGCCCGAGATGAAGGGAGCGGCGGCGAGCACCACCAGCAGATCCATGCGCACGAGTGAGCCGACGAACGCGAACGTGCGCCCGCGCACCTCGTCGGCCACCTCTGACCCCAGCAGGGTGTACCCGCTCACCCAGGCGAGCCCCGAGAACATCCCGAGGACGACGGTGATGAGCAGCGCCAGGACCAGATCAGGGACGATGGCGAGTACGGCGAGCGCGCTGCCGGCACCGACGATCGAGAGGCCGAAGAGGCGGCGTCGGCTGAAACCGGCGAGCAGCCGCGGTCCGACGGCCATCCCTGCCGCGAGCCCCGTGAACACGGCGCCGAACAGCACGCCGTACGCCGCGTTCCCACCCTTGTGCAACGTGGTGTAGCCCTTGCCGAGCGCGATGACCGCTCCCGCAGCGGCGAAGGCCCCCAACATCCCGAGGACGAGGCCACGGACGAGCGGCGTCGTGCCGATGAACTTCCAGCCCTCGACGATCGATCGCATCAGTCCGGCGAAGCTCTCGGCCTTATGCCGCTCGCCCTCGGCGGTGCGGGCGGCTTTGATCTCGCGCAGCGACCAGATGGTCAGCGCCGAGACCAGGAAGGTTCCCGCGTCGAAGTAGAGCGCGAGGTCCGTGGGGTTGGCGGTGAAGAAGCTGGAGGCGTTCTCCAGCGCGCGGTTCATCACGGCGAGCAAGGCGAAGATGGCCGCTGCGACGGGTGCGCTGCCGTAGGTCGTCAGCAGCGAGAGCTGGTTGGCCCGCTCGAGCTTGTCGGGCGGGACGAGGTTCGGGACCGTGGCCTCCTTGGCCGGCGTCCAGAACAGCGTGACGACCTCGATGAGGAAGCTGGCCGCGATCAGGTAGTAGAGCGAGTGCGTGAGCGGGATGAACAGCAGCAGCGCGAAGCGCATGAAGTCACACACGACCATCGTCGTTCGACGGTCGAGCACGTCGGCGAGCGCACCCGCGAGCGGGCCGAGCAGCAAGGCCGGCAGGAAGCGCACGATGAGCACGCCGCCGATGGCGTACTGCTGCACGGCGAACCCTGCCCCCTGCGCGGCGGCGAGCTGTTGTGCCAGGGCAGTCGTGGCCAGCAGGCCGAGCCAGTCGCCGAGGCTCGACACCGAGAGCGCAAGCCACAGCCGACGGAAGGCAGGGATGCGCAGCACTCCACCGACGCCTTCGGCGACGCCGGGAGCGGCGAGGTCGGCAACGTCGGAGCCGCGCTCCTCGGTCACAGCGTCTTCTTGGCAGCGGCCTTCTTGGGCGCCGACTTCTTCGCAGCGGCCTTCTTGGTCGCCGACTTCTTCGCTGTCGTCTTCTTGGCGGCGGACTTCTTCGGGGCCGCCTTCTTGGCCCCGCGCTTCTTGGGCGGGCCCGCGGCGCGGCGGTCGGCGAGCAGCTCCGCGGCTCGTTCCACCGTCAGCGACTCGATGCCGTCGCCCTTGCGCAGGCTGGCGTTGGTCTCCCCGTCGGTGACATAGGGACCGAAGCGCCCCTCCTTGATGACCATCGGCGACCCGCTCACGGGGTCGGGCCCGAGCTCGCGCAACGGCGGCTTCGCAGCGGCCGCGCCCCGCCCGCGGGTCTTGGGCTGGGCGAGCAGCTCCAGCGCCTGCTCGAGGGTCACGTCGAAGAGCCGCTCCTCGGCCTCCAGCGAGCGGTAGTCACTCCCCCGCTTGACGAAGGGGCCGTAGCGGCCGTTGCTGGCGATGACCTCGTCACCGGTGCCCGGGTCGACGCCGAGGGTGCGGGGCAACGTCAGCAGACGCAGCGCGTCGTCGAGCGTCATCGAGTCAAGGGTCATGGTCTTGAACAGCGAGGCTGTGGGCGGCTTCTCGCCGGAGTCCTCGGGCAGCGCCAGCGTCACGTAGGGGCCGTAGCGCCCGGCACGCGCGATGACGTCGAGACCGGTCGTGGGGTCGGAGCCGAGGATCTTGTCGCCGCTGGGCCGAGCGAGCAGCTCCTCGGCGAGCTCGACGGTCAGCTCGTCGGGGGCGAGGTCGTCGGGCACGTTGGCCCGCTCCTCGCCGCGCTCGACGTAAGGGCCGTAGCGGCCCACGCGCAGCACGATGCCGTCACCGATCGGGATCGAGTTGATCTCACGCGCGTCGATCTCGCCTAGGTCGGTGACCAGCTTGTGCAGCCCTTGCTCGCCGAAGTAGAAGCGGCGCAGCCACTCGACGCGCTGCTCATCGCCCGCGGCGATGCGGTCGAGGTCCTCCTCCATCGACGCGGTGAAGTCGTAGTCGACGAGCTTGGCGAAGTGCGCCTCGAGCAGCCGCATGACCGCGAACGCGAGGAAGGTCGGGACGAGCGCGGTCCCCTTCTTGAACACGTATCCGCGGTCGAGAATCGTGCCCATGATCGACGCGTAGGTCGACGGGCGGCCGATCCCGCGCTCCTCGAGCGCCTTCACCAGACTGGCCTCGGTGTAGCGCGAGGGCGGCTGCGTGGCGTGACCTTGTGGCTCGATGCCCACGGCGCTGAGCGGGTCGCCGACGTGCAGCGGCGGCAGCCGGCGCTCCTCGGAGTCGTCAGCCGGGGCCTCGTCGCGCCCTTCCTCGTAGGCCGCCAGGAACCCGCGGGTGGTGATCACCGTCCCGGAAGCCGCGAACTCCGCCTCAGCCGCGGGCACCCCGCCGCCCGCCGTAGAGGTCCCCGCGATCCGCAGGCTCACCGTCTGGCCGCGCGCGTCCACCATCTGCGACGCGACTGTGCGCATCCAGACCAGCTCATAGAGCTTGAGCTCGTCTGTGGACAGCTCACGCGCGACCTGCTGCGGCATCCGGAAGGAGTCACCGGCGGGGCGGATCGCCTCGTGTGCCTCCTGCGCGTTCTTGACCTTCTTCTCGTAGCGCCGCGGTGACTCCGGCACAGCGTCCGCGCCGTAGAGCTCGCGCGCCTGTGAACGTGCCGCGGTGAGCGCCGCCTCCGACAGCGTCGTCGAGTCGGTGCGCATGTAGGTGATGTAGCCGTTCTCATAAAGCCGCTGGGCGACGCGCATCGTCGTCTGGCTGCCCCAGCGCAGCTTGCGGCTCGCCTCCTGCTGCAACGTGCTCGTCATGAACGGCGGAGCAGGTGACCGCCGATAGGGCTTCTCCTCGACGCTGCGCACCGCGAAGTCGGCGCCGGTCAACGCGTCCGCGAGGCCGCGTGCGGTGCTCTCGTCGAGCGCGACGATCTCCTGGCTCTTGAGCTGTCCGTCGCTGCCGAAGTCGCGACCGCTCGCGACCTTGCGGCCGTCCAACGACACCAGGCGAGCGGTGAAGCCGCCCGGGTCGAACGTGGCCTCGAGGTCCCAGTAACCGGCGGAGGTGAACGCCATCCGCTCGCGCTCGCGCTCCACGACCATGCGCGTCGCGACCGACTGCACGCGGCCCGCGGACAGGCCCTGCATGACCTTCTTCCACAGCACGGGTGAGACCTCGTAGCCGTAGAGCCGGTCGAGGATGCGCCGCGTCTCCTGCGCGTCGACGAGCCGGTCGTCCAGAGCCCGGGTCTGCTCCAGGGCACGGGCGATGGCCTCGGGCGTGATCTCGTGGAAGACCATCCGCCGCACGGGAACCTTGGGCTCGAGCACCTGCAGCAGGTGCCAGGCGATCGCCTCGCCCTCGCGGTCCTCATCTGTCGCGAGCAGCAGCTCGTCGGCGTCCTTGAGCTTGGACTTCAGCTCCGACACCTTCTGCTTCTTGTCGTAGTCCACGACGTAGAGCGGCTCGAAGGCCGAGTCGACGTTGACGCCCAGCCGCGCCCACTTCTCGCCCTTGAACTGCGCGGGGATCGCCGCCGCGTTACTCGGAAGGTCGCGGATGTGGCCGATGCTCGACTCGACCACGTAGCCCTTGCCGAGGTAGCCGGCGATGGTGCGCGCCTTCGCCGGCGACTCGACGATGACGAGCCGGCGCTTGGCGCCGTCGCTCGTGGGGGCGGTCATCGTGCTCCTTCGGCTCGCGTCACGGACAGTGGCCAGGCCTGCTCAGGGGCGCCGGCCGGGGCCTCGCCCACGAGCTCGCGCAGCCGGGAGAGCCGTCGAGCCCCCAGCACCCGGTAGGCGGGTCCGTCGGCTCGCGGCCCCACGAAGGTACCTGCAACGCCAGCCACGGCAAGTGCGCCCCCGACCTTCGTCCACACGGCGTCGTCGTGTGGACCGAGCTGGAGGTGGTAGGCCGGGCCTTCGTGCCGCCCGCCGGCGATGGCCCACAGCCGCAGCCGCGCGCCGTCCAGCGTGAAGCCCACCGGCGGCAGCTTGAGCGCGCCGCTGGTCCAACGGACCGCCAGTGAGCGCAGCGCCTGCGTGAACGGCGTCTGCACGCTTGTCCCGCCCTGCTCCGCCGGTACCCGCTCTGCCGCAAGGTCGCGCATGGCGAGCTCAGCGACGAGCGCCTCTACCCGCCAGGCTTCCTCGACCACGACGCTCACCCGGGCCTCGTCTCCGCGCAGCACCGCCTGCCCGGCGCCCGCGAGCAGCCCTTCGAGGTCGTCGGCGGACGGTGGTCGCGCCTCGACCGAGAAGAAGGAGAGCTGCCCCTGCACGGCCGCGAGGCTAACGCGTCCGCCGCAGGACCCCCCGCAGCAGCAGCTCCGTCGCGGAGGCGAGGACCGCCTGGCGCTCAACGCCCAGGGAGGCGAGTACGTCGGCCAGCTGGTCGAGCGAGTGCTCCCCGTTGCAGCCGGCCAGCAGCGCGGCCCCAGCCTCGTCGAGCTCGACCTCGGTGGCGATCCCCGCACCCGCGAGTCGGAGCGTCCGCGCGACCTCGGCCCAGCCCAGATCCCCCTGAACGGCCAGCACGTCGAGCAGCGCGGGGGCGAGCACGGGCCGCAGCGAGCCGAGGTCGACTTCGCCGCGCAGCAGGTCGAGCGCGTCCAGCCGCGCGGCCAAGTAGGGGGCGAGCGGCGGCAGCGCCGGCTCAGGCGCGTCCTCGACCACCACCCGCGGCACCGCGGCCCCGGTGCGCCGCAGCACCACGAGACCGAAGCCGATCGCCTCGGCCTCGAGCGCCGACAGCCGGTCCAGCCAGGCCGCGTACTCGTCCTCGCTCAGGTCTCGGCCCACGTCGCGCAGCCACGTGCCGACGTACTCGCTCGGATCCCGCACCTCCCGCTGCAGCGCGATGGCGTCGCAGCCGGTCGGCGCCAGCCAGTCGGCCACCCGTTGCTGCCAGTCCTCGCCACGCACGTGCAGCCAGTTGGCGAGCACCGTCGCGGTGCCGCCCTTGGCGAGGTGCTCGGCGGCGCCGTCGATGACGCGGCGCGACAGCTCGTCACCGACCAGTCCCGAGTCGCGGTAGGTGAACGCCCGCGATCCCACGACGCTCTGCCCCCCGATCACAAACGGCGGGTTGGCCACGACGACGTCGAACTGCTCTCCCGTGACCGGCGCGAACAGGTCCCCCTCGCGCAGGTCCACCTCGGTGATCCCGGAGAGCGCGAAGGTCAGTCGCGCGAGGTCGAGGCAGCGCGGGTTGAGGTCAGTGGCGACCACCGACGTGCTGTGGCGCGACAGGTGGAGCGCCTGCACACCGCAGCCCGTGCCGATGTCGAGCGAACGCGCGCCCTCTGGCCGCACCGTGGCATGCGCGAGCATCGTCGACGCACCACCGACACCGAGCACGTGGTCGGCGCGCTTCACCGTCCCGCCGTCGGTGCGGTCGCTGACCACGAACCACGGTTCGCCGTCGGCCTCGGCATAGGGCCGCAGGTCGACCGTCGCGCGGCCGCCCTCGAGCAGGTCGCCGTACTCGCCTCTCGGAAGCTCTCCCGGGTCCACGTCGTCGCCGAGAACGAAGCAGCGGATCAACGCACCGAGCGGCCCGGCTTTCGTCGCCGCTCGACGCGCGGGCACGCGCTCCCCACGAGCGAGCGCCGCCGATGCCTGGACCCCGAGCGCCTCGGCAACCCCGTCGACGGTGAACCCGGCGTCGAGCAAGGCCTCGCGCAGGGCGGCGAGGTCGTCTGAGGTCACGCTTGCCACCCTCCCACGGTCGTGATCAAGGAGTTTTGTGCAGCAACGCAAACCCCGCCACGCTCAACTCCGCCCTCTCCCCGAGTCAAAAGTCCTTGATCACGAACGAGAGAGGGGGTGCGGGTACGGCGGTCGCCCACCCCGGAACGCCGAAAGGCCCGACCGCGCGTGGCGATCAGGCCTTCCGTGTGGTGCGAGTACGGCGGGTGCGAGTACGGCGACTAGGCCGCGACCCCCGTGTCCGCCTCGGCGCCGACCGCAACCGAGCGACGCTTCGAGACGTAGACCGCACCGACGATGATCAGCGTCGCCACGACCGCGATAGTGATGCGCAGCGTGTCGTTCTGGTCCTTGCCGATCGACATCTGCACGATCGCCGGAGCGATGAGCACCGACACCAGGTTCATCACCTTGATGAGCGGGTTGATGGCGGGGCCTGCGGTGTCCTTGAACGGGTCACCCACGGTGTCGCCGATGACGACGGCCTCGTGCGCTGGTGAGCCCTTGCCGCCGTGGATCCCGTCCTCGATGAGCTTCTTCGAGTTGTCCCAGGCACCACCGGAGTTGGCCAGGAACACGGCCATCAGCGTGCCGGTCGCGATCGCGCCGCCGAGGTACCCGGCAAGCGGGCCGACGCCGAGGCCGAAGCCGACCGCGATCGGTGCAAGCGCCGCGAGCAGACCCGGAGTGGCGAGCTCACGCAGCGAGTCACGGGTGCAGATGTCGACGACCTTGCCGTACTCCGGCAGCTCGGTCCCGGCCATGATCCCCGGGCGGGTCCGGAACTGGCGGCGCACCTCGAAGATGATCGCGCCCGCTGCGCGACCCACGGCGTTGATCGCGAGGGCGGAGAACAGGAACACAACCGCGGCACCGAGCAGCACGCCGACGAGGACGTTCGGGGACACGATGTTGTTGAGGAACGAGCGGCCGAGCTCCTTCGCGCCCGAGTCGGTCACCGCGGTGTCGATCGCGTCCGTGTAGGAGCCGAACAGCGCCGTCGCGGCCAGCACTGCCGTCGCGATCGCGATGCCCTTGGTGACGGCCTTCGTCGTGTTGCCGACCGCGTCGA
>JAVEEJ010000162.1 GCA_030840515.1 Frankiaceae bacterium
ATGTCGCGGCGCTCGCCGTTCTACCTCGGCCTCCTGGGCGGGCTCGGGCTAGCCGTGGCCTACCTGGTCACCCAGATCGTGACCGGTGTCAGCTCGGTGCTCGTCATCATCGTGGTGTCGATGTTCCTCGCGATCGGGCTCAACCCGGCTGTCGAGGCGCTGATGAAGCGCGGCGCGTCACGGCGCGCGGCTGTGTCCGTCGTCTTCCTCGGGGTCATCGCCTTCTTCGTCGGGCTCGGTGCCGCCGTCATCCCGCCCGTCGTCTCGCAGACCTCGAACTTCGCGAAGAACTACTCCAGCTACATCAAGCAGGCGGAGAGCAACGCGACGATCCACCGACTCGACCAGAGGCTGCACTTCATCAAGCCTCTCGAGTCCCAGGTGAAGGACGGCAAGTTCGTCAACAACGCGTTCGGCGGAATCCTGGGGGCGACCAAGACCGCCTTGTCCGCGACCTTCACCACCCTGACGATCCTGATCCTGACGCTGTACTTCGTCAGCTCGCTTCCCACCATCAAACGAGCTGCCTACCAACTCGTCCCACGAAGCCGAAGATCGCGCTTCGGGCTGCTCGCCGACGAGATCCTGCTGCGCATCGGTGGCTACGTCGGCGGCGCGCTGGGCATCGCGCTGATCGCGGGTACGACGACCTTCATCCTGCTCGAGATCCTCGGCGTGCCCTATGCCCTCGCGTTGGCGATGGTGGTCACGGTCACCGACCTCATCCCGCTGATCGGCGCGACGATCGGCGCCGCCGTCGTGACGATCGTGGCGTTGCTGTCGTCCACCACCGACGGGCTCATCTGCCTGGGCTTCTACATCGCCTACCAGCAGGTGGAGAACTTCGTGATCTACCCCAGGGTGATGCGGAAGTCGGTCTCGGTGCCGCCCGTGGTGACCGTCATCGCCGCGCTCATCGGAGGCACGCTGCTCGGCGTCGTCGGGGCCCTGCTCGCTATCCCCACCGCGGCCGCGGTGCTGCTCATCATCGAAGAGGTCGTGGTTCCCCGGCAGGACACCACCTGATCGGGTGATCTAGCCCAAAAGGTAGGCCTTCCAGCCGTTTTGCTCTTCGTGAGCGAGGGGACACACCGCGTCAACGATGACGCGGAGGACAGCGATGACGAAGACGGCTCGGACAGCGGCGATCACGGCGTTCGTTCTTGGAGTTGGCGTGAGCAGCCCTGCTGCGTGGGCGCACTCGGACAAGGGCGGCCACGACTCCAAGGGCGCGAAGCACCAGAGCAGCGATGGCTCGAGCGCTGACCACAAGTCCGGCGCCGACGAGCACAAGGGATCCGGCGACCACGGGAAGTCCGGCGGCAACGACGGCGAGCACAACCCTCCCGGCAACAACGGCACCGTGAAGATCCACCAGGTCGCCGGCGACACGAGTCCGCACAACGTGCCCCACGTGACGTGCGACTTCTACATCACGTTCTTCGGCTTCGACACCAACCAGACCGCCGACCTCTCGCTCGCCGGGCAGGCGCCTACCGGCAAGGGCGTCGCGCTGTGGTCGAAGGACGACGCGCTGATCAGCACCGACGACGCCGGCGGCGGGAAGGACGTGGACGAGGAGTTCCACGTCACGGCTGCCGACCTGGGGCTCGACCGGCTGGGCGCGCCGCACCCCAAGCAGGGCTACCACGTCAAGCTCTCGGTTGACGTCAACGGCGCCCCGGGCGGGGCGAAGCACAAGGTCTTCTGGATCGAGCCCTGTGGCGGGACGCCGCCCGTCTCGGGCGTCGGCGGTGAGACAGGTGGGACCGACACCGGCAATGAGGGCGGCGGGGTCATCGGTGGCAGCACGGGCAACCTCGGCGGCGGCAGCACCGGGACTCCCGGCACCGGCACCGGCGGCACCGGCACCCCCGGCACGGGTGCTGTCGGCGGGGTCAACCTCGGCACGACCGGGAGCGGCAGCAGCCCGCGGACTCAGGTCCTTGGGGAGCACCTCACCCGGCAGCTGCCCGCGAGCTCGGACACCAGCGTGCTCGGGGAGAGCACGGGACTGCCCTTCACCGGCGCTCCCGTGATCGGGCTGCTCGCCGCGGGCGGCGCAGCCGCGGCGGCGGGTGCGCTGATGGTGCGGGCCGGACGCCGTCGCGAGGACACCGTCTGACGAGCAACCGCCTCACGAACAACGAGGCCCCGACCGCGCATGGGCGTGCCGCGGTCGGGGCCTCGTCCTGCGTGGATGCCGGCGTCGCCGCCGGTTCAGAGACGCCGGTTTACGGACGCGAGGTGTTGATCAGCGTCTCGCTGCCGGAGATGTTTCCGTTGACCATGGTGGCGAGCGCCTGCATGGCTGCCTTCATCACCGGCGTGGTGGGGTCGTTTTCGTTGGCGTGCCCGGCGAGGCACAGGGCGTCCTCGGTGGTCGAGGTCGGGAAGCCGGGGATGGCCTTGGTGATGGTCGCCGTACCCGTTGTCTGACCCGCCTGGTCGCAGCTGTCCTTGAACACGATGTCGTAGCCCTGCAGGGAGATCCCCGCCGCCAGGACTGCCGCGCGGGCCTCGAAGGTCTGGTTGTAGGGGACCAGCCCGTCGTCGACGTCGTGGATGACGGCGACCACGGGAAGGCCGGTCGCCTTCCACTCCGACGTGGGGAGCAGCGCCAGGCTTCGGGCCTGGTAGGCGGCGGTGGCTGTGGTCGGGGTTCCGCCCGTCTCGAGCTCGATCTCAGCGGCAGCAACCTTGTCGAACCCGCTGGCCTCGGCCCAGGTCTCCGAGAGGTTGGAGATGCCCTCGGCGTCGACCAGACCGGCGAGCGGGAGCGGGTGGAAGGACTGCACCCAGGTCGCGTCGCGGTCTCCGGCCTTGGCCCGGGTCGCGGCGTCGATGAAGTACGCCAGCCCCGAGCCGCCCATGGAGACGCCGAGCAAGTAAGTCTTGAGCTGCGAGTGGGTCTTGGCGCGCGCCCAGGCGATGGCGACCGCGGCGTCGCGAGCCTCTTCGTCCACTGAGTCGAACGGGCCTCGGTAGCTGGGCTTGTCGGCCGCGAGCTCCACGGTTCCCATGGCGACGGCAATCACGTGGTGCTCAGCGGCGATGCTGGCCAGCTGCGCCGGGTACTGCTCACCGTTGTGGCCGTGGCCGTGGAAGACCACGACGAGGGCGCGCGGCGTGCCCTTGGGCATCGCGTAGTAGAGCGGGAAGGTCGGGCAGGCGGCACCGGTCGCGCTCTTGCGCGCGGTCGGAGTAGCGGCGCAGGTGCCGGCGTCATCGGTGGTCCGCAGCGTGACCACGCCGCTGCGAGTCTGCTGCGGACCCGCGTGCGGTCCCGCGACGGCCGCACCGGAGGCAGCCACCGTCACGGCGAGAGGAAGAGCGACGGCGAGCCGTCGCCACGATGCGCGCATGGTGTCTCCAGGGGGCGAGCGGACCGCTGGGGTGTGGTCCTTGGCTCACCCATTCGACGCGGGCTTCCCTGCTCCTGCCAACGGGGTCAGGCGCGGAGCGTGGCCGCCTCAGGCCGCGGTGAGGCCGCCGTCGACGACGATCGCCTGCCCCGTGACGAAGCTGGAGGCGTCGGACCCGAGCCACAGCGCCGGGCCGGCCATCTCGTCGGCCCGACCCCAGCGCTGCATCGGCACGTTCGCCGTCATGGCCTTCGAGGCGTCCTCGTTCTCCCAGAGGTTGCGGTTGAGGTCGGTGGCCGTCCATCCCGGGCACAGCGCGTTGACCCGCACGCCCTTGTGCCCCCACTCCATGGCGAGTGAGCGGGTGAGTGAGATGACCGCGGCCTTCGAGGCGCCGTAGGGAGACAGCGACGGGGTCCCTCCCAGGCCGGCCACGGAGGCGACGTTGATCACCGAACCGGTGCCGCGCTCGAGCAGGTGCGGGCCGATGGCTTGGCACACGTGCACGATGGAGTCCACGTTGAGCCGCATCACCTTCTCCCAGCCGGAGAAGCGCAGGTCGGTGAACGGCGCCATGAACGACGTGCCGCCGGCGTTGTTCACCACGATGTCGATGTGCCCGAGCTCGCCGATCGCGCTGCTGACCACCTCGTGCACCCGGTCGCGATCCGTGACGTCGCAGGTGAGCACCACGGCCTTCCGCCCAGCGGCCTCGACCTCCTTGCGGACCTCCGCGAGGGCGCTCTCATCGCGCGCGACGAGCGCCACGTCGGCCCCCGCCTCGGCGTACGCGATGGCGATCGCCCTCCCGATCCCCCGGGAAGCGCCCGTGATGAACGCGGTCTTGGCTGCTAGGTCGATGCCGGCCATGGGCGGTCTCCTTCAGTTCCTTGCGAGGTGGGACGGGGCGTAGGGGGTGTGCGCGTCGGGGTGCTCTGTCGGCAGCGGGAGGCGATCAGGGGCGAGGTGACGAACGATCTCCTCGAGCACCCGGTGGACGTACTTCTCGCCCACCCACAGGTGCTTGGCGCCGTCGACGGCGATGACCTCGGCCTGCGGCACGACGGCGAACCGCTCGCGCGCGGCCGCGGGTTGGAGGTAGTCGTCGTACTCGGGGATGACTGCCACAACCGGCCGGCCGTCGGCGGCCCACCGTTCGAGGTCCGCCTTCTCGGAGAAGCGCAGCGGCGGGCTCAGCAGGATCGCTCCTGCGACACCAGGGAGCAGTCCCCACTTGAGCGCGAGGTCGGTGCCGAACGACCACCCGAGGACCCAGACGTTCGGCAGGTCTTGGGCGAGCGCCCAGCCCACCGATGCCTCGACGTCGTGCTGCTCGGCGACTGCGTTGTCGAAGGCGCCTTCGCTGGTGCCCGCCGTACTCGCTGTTCCCCGGGTGTTGAACCGCAGCACCGCGATGTCGGCGAGCGCCGGCAGCCGGTTGGCGGCCTTGGCGAAGAGGTGGCTGTCCATCATCCCGCCGTGAGTCGGCAGCGGGTGCAGGCAGACGAGCGTCGCGACCGGCGGCTTCTCGACCGGGACCGCGAGCTCGCCGACCAGGTGCAGCCCATCGGAGGTGACGAGATCGAGGCGAGTACGGCGACTTGGCAGCACCGTGTTGGCGCGAATGAGGTGCTCGCTGATCTGCGCCATGGTGGTCGGGGACATTACCGGCAGCTCCTAGCGCCTCCTAGCGCGCAGCCAGATCAACTGCA
>JAVEEJ010000223.1 GCA_030840515.1 Frankiaceae bacterium
GTTCGTGATCAAGGAGTTAGGGACGGGCCAGTGAGTCGCATCGAGCGTGGCTTCCCGCTAATGGCCGTACCGAACTCCTTGATCACGAGAATGAGGCCCGACCGAGCGCCGTTCTGCGAGCGGCAGAGAGCGCCGGCTCCGACCGGGTTGCCTGTGGATTCGGCGTCGGGCGGCTAACGAAGACCCGTGCTACGGCCGAGCGCTAGTTGCAGCAGACGATCCACGAGCGCCGGGTAGTCCAGCCCAGTGGCCGCCCACATGCGGGGGAACATCGACGCCGGCGTGAAGCCGGGCATGGTGTTGAGCTCGTTGACGACCAGCCGCCCGTCAGGGCAGAGGAAGAAGTCGACGCGCGCGAGACCCTCGCAGCCGAGCGCCTCGAAAGCCTGAACGGCCAGCCGCTGCACCCGCGCCGTCGTCTCGGCGTCGAGGCCCGCGGGCACGTCCATCTCCGTCGCGTCGTCGAGGTACTTCGCGTCGAAGTCGTAGAAGTCGTGACCACCCACGACGCGGATCTCTGCAGGAAGGCTCGCCTCCGCCGCGGCGCCGTCCAGACCGCCCAGCACCCCGCACTCGATCTCACGACCGGCGACCGCGGCCTCGACCACCACCTTCGGATCCCACGGCTCCGCCTCGCGCACTGCCTTCTCGAGGCCTTCCGGCCCGGGGACCTTCGAGATGCCGATGCTCGACCCCCCACGAGCCGGCTTCACGAAGACCGGCCAGCCCAAGCCGGAAACCTTGGCGGTGGCCGCCGCGACATCTCGGTCCCACTCCCCCGGCCCCAGCACGACGTACTCGCCCACTTCCATGCCTGCACTCGACAGCAGCCGCTTCATCACGTCCTTGTCCATCGAGGCGGCACTGGCCAGCACGCCGGACCCGACGTAGGGGATGCCGGCGAGCTCGAGCAGACCCTGGATGGTGCCGTCCTCGCCGTAAGGGCCGTGCAGCAGCGGGAAGACGACGTCGACGTCGCCGAGGGCGGTGGGCATGGAGCCGGGTTCGAGTACGACGAGGTCCCGGCGCCCGGGATCAGTCGGCAGCAGGACCTCCGCGCCGGAGTCCTCGACGGCCGGCAGCACTCCCGCAGTGATCGCGAGCCGTGCGGGGTCGTCGGGCGCCAAGACCCAGCGACCCTCGCGGGTGATGCCGACCGGGATGACGTCGTAGCGCTCGCGGTCGAGTGCGGCGAGCACGCTGCCGGCTGTCACGCAGGAGATGGCGTGCTCAGACGACCGGCCGCCGAAGACGACGGCCACACGGGTCTTGCGTGGCATGCGCGAGACCCTAGCGAGGAACCGGCTCAGGCCTTCGCCGCGGCCTGCGCGGCTTCGACCAGCTCAGCCAACGAGTGCTCGATCGACTTGGCCAGCACATCGAGGTCGGGCAGACCGTCGTAGTCACCGAGCAGACCGAGGTTGACCTTGCCGTTGTAGGACACGATGGCGATCGCGAGCAGGTGGGTGGGGGCGAGGAAGGCGATCGGGAAGATCTCGAGCATGCGGCTGCCCAGCATGTAGACGGCGAACTGCGGGCCGGGCACGTTGGTGACGAGGAAGTTGTAGAGCCGCGGCGAGAAGGACAGTCGCGCCGCCTGAGCCAGCATCGTCGGTGGGAGGAAGTCCTCCATCTTGGTGAGCAGCTCGGCGCCGACAGCCTGCTTGGACTCCTTGAGGCCGTCCATCTCCTCTCGCACCGCCGCGAGCCGCTCGAGCGGGTCCGCGACGTCCACCGGCAGCGGCGCCACCATGATGGTGATCTTGTTGCCGGCGCCGCCCTTCTGCTCGCTGGTGCGCACGCTGACCGGCACGCAGGCGCGCAGGCGCAGCCCTTCGGTGTCCACCCCGCGTCCGCGCAGGAACTCGGCGATCGCCCCGGCGACGACGGTGAGCACGACGTCGTTGATGGTCCCGCCCACGCTGTTCTTGACCGTCTTGTAGTCGGCCAGGTCCGTGACCACCGTGTTGAAGCGGCGGTGCGGCCCTGGCTTGACGTTGAGCGGCGTCGCCGGCGCCGGGTCGATGAGCGCCTGTGCCACCTCGCCGATGCCCTGAGCCGCCTCGACGACCCTGCCCACCGCGGCACCAGGGTCGGAGAGACCTTTGACGAGACCAGAGGCCACACCGGTCGCCCTGCCCACCGCACCCTGGAGTCCCTTGGCCAGCAAGGAGATCGCCCCGGGGGTGGCCTGCGGCGACCAGTCCTCGGGCGGGAGCTCACGGGACTCGGGGCTCAGGTCGAACAGCGCGGTGAGGATGTCCATCCCACCGACGCCGTCGACGAGCGCGTGGTGGGTCTTGTTGATGACGGCCCATCGTCCGCCCTCAAGGCCCTCCACGAGCCAGATCTCCCAGAGCGGCTTCGTGCGGTCCAGCCGCTGGCTGACGACCCGTCCGGCGAGCACGCGCAGCTGCTCCTCGGTCCCTGGTGCGGGGAGAGCCGTGTGCCGCACGTGGTAGGTGAGGGTGAAGTCGGCGTCGTCCATCCAGAGCGGACGACCCGTGTGCAGCGGGGCCTGCACCAGCCGCTGCCGGTAGCGCGGCACGAGCTGCAGACGCGAGGCGATGTGGCGCTGGAAGTCCTCGATGTCCGGCGCCGGGCCTTCCAGGATGGCCAAGCCACCGATGTGCATGTGCGCATCGCTGCCGTCCTCGGCGTGCAGGAAGCCCGCGTCGATGCTGGACAGCCGATCGAGGTGCTCCTGAGCCATGGTGGTTCCGCCCCTTCGCGTTGTGCTCGGATGATAGGGACGGAACGACCTGGAAGGGTGAGGCCGTGACCGCACACCGCTCCCCCGCGACCATCGCCGTGACTGCAGGCCGACCCCCACGGGAGCCCGACGGGCCGCTCAACGTGCCGCTGGTGGCCTCCTCGACCTGGCATGCCGGCGGTCCCGTGGGATACGGCCGCTACGGCAACCCGGCGTGGAGCGCTCTCGAGGAAGCCGTCGGGCTGCTCGAGGGCGGCCGCGCGGTGGCGTTCTCCTCCGGCATGGCCGCGGTCACCTCGCTGCTCGACCAGGTACCCGTGGGCGGCATCGTCGTCGCTCCGCGCCACGCCTACTCAGGCTCCCTGGGCCTGCTCGCCGAGCTCGTGGAGGCAGGTCGGCTGACCACCCGCCTGGTCGATGTCGCGGACACGGGCGCCGTGGAGTCTGCCGCTGCCGGGGCAGCGCTGGTCTGGCTCGAGTCTCCGACCAACCCCAACCTCGACGTCGCCGACGTCCGTGCCTGCTGCGCGGCGGCGCGCGCCGCGGGCGCCATGGCCGTGCTGGACTCCACCTTCGCGACGCCCTTGCTTCAGCGCGGGCTCGCCGCGGGTGCGCACGCCGTGGTGCACAGCGCCACCAAGTACCTCGCCGGGCACTCAGACGCCCTCATGGGCATCGTCGTGTGCGGCGATGACGGACCACACGACGCCGTACTCGCACACCGGTCCTCCCGCGGTGCCATCCCCGGGGCCCTCGAGTCGTTCCTGACCTTGCGCGGGCTGCGGACGTTGCACCTGCGGGTCGAGCGGGCGCAGCAGAACGCCGGAGATCTCGCCGCCCGGCTCAGCACCCACCCCGCGGTGGCGCGGGTCCGCTACCCCGGTCTCGCCGACGACCCGGGACACCGCCGGGCGAGCGAGCAGATGGACGGGTACGGCGCCGTCGTGTCGATCGAGGTTGATGGTGACGCGACCGCTGCCGATGCCGTGGTCAACCGGTGCGAGCTGTGGGTGCACACCACGAGCCTCGGCGGTGTCGAGTCGACGTTGGAGCGGCGTCGGCGCTGGCCGGCCGAGAGCAAGGACGTGTCCGAGTCGCTGATCCGCTTGTCGGTCGGCATCGAGGACGTCGAAGACCTGTGGGCCGACCTGTCGCAGGCGCTGAGCGGCACGCAGTCTCAGTAGTCGCGCTCCGCGCGTGACTCACGCGACATCAGGCCGCGCACCATCTCCACCGGGGGCAGGCCCTCGTGCACCACGGCCGCGACGTGCTCGGTGATCGGAACATCGACGTCGTGCTTGCGCGCGAGCTCGAGGACCGAGATGCAGGACTTCACGCCCTCGGCCGTCTGCTTGGTCAGCTCGACCGCCTCCTCGAGCGTCTTGCCCCGGCCGAGGTGCTCGCCGAAGGACCGGTTGCGTGAGAGCGGCGACATGCAGGTGGCGACCAGGTCCCCCAGCCCGGCCAGTCCGGCGAAGGTCAGGGGGTCGGCGCCGAGGGCCGCGCCGAGCCGCGAGGTCTCGGCGAGCCCGCGGGTGATGAGCGAGGCCTTCGCGTTGTCGCCGAACCCCATGCCGTCGGCCATCCCGACCGCGAGCGCGATGACGTTCTTCACCGCGCCACCGAGCTCGCAGCCCACGACGTCGGTGTTGGTGTAGGGCCGGAAGTACGGCGTTCGGCACGCGTCCTGCAGCCGCTCGGCGGTGTCCTCGTCCGTGCACGCGACGACGCTGGCCGCCGGCTGCTTCTGCGCGATCTCCTTGGCCAGATTGGGCCCGCTGATCACGGCGACACGGTCGGGGGGCACGTCGGCGACCTCGCACACCACCTCGCTCATCCGACGTGCGGTGCCGAGCTCGATGCCCTTCATCAGGGACACGAGTACGGCGGACGGTGGGAGCAGCGGCGCCCACTCAGCGAGGTTGACCCGCAGGCTCTGGCTCGGGACGGCAAGCACCACGAAGTCCGCGTCGGCGAGCGCGACCGCGACATCGGCGGTCGCCATGAGCCGTTGGGGCAGCGCGATACCCGGTAGGTAGTCGGGGTTCTCGTGGCTCTCGGACACGGTGCGCGCCAGCTCCGGCCGACGGGCCCACAGGCTCGTCTCGGTCCCGGCGTCGGCGAGCACCGCGGCGAACGCGGTGCCCCAGCTGCCACACCCGAGGACGGCGGCGCGTGTCACGCGGTTCGCCGCCTCTCGTCGAGCTGGGTCGGCCGTTGGTAGGGAGCGGCGGGGGCGG
>JAVEEJ010000273.1 GCA_030840515.1 Frankiaceae bacterium
CCGTCCTGCAGACAGCGCTGGGTCGCGACCGACTCGGCGAGTTCCAGGCCCAGGCCGCTATCGCCGCCCTGCACGCCGACGCACCGCGCGCCGAGGAGACCGACTGGGTGCAGATCGTCGGCTGGTACGACGAGCTGCTCCGGCTCACCGAGAGCCCGGTCGTGCAGCTCAACCGGGCCATCGCGATCGGCGAGGCCGATGGCCCCGTGGCCGGCCTCGCGGCCTTGGCCACGGTGGACCCTGGCCTGCCCCGCCACACCGCCGCCTCGGCGTACCTCCACGAGAAGGCAGGCGACCTTCTGACCGCAGCACGGCTGTATGCCGACGCCGCCCGGTCCGCCCCCAACCTCGCCGAACGTCACCACCTCACCCGGCAGGCAGCGCGGATCAGTCAAGCGCTGCGTGGGTGAGCCTGTTGGTCAACCACTCCCACAAGGCGAACCACCGGCGGGATCGCCGCTGCTCCGCGGCCCGGCCAACGCGACGGTGTCACGCAAGACCAGTTCGATGAACCATCTCGGTGAAGGGACCTCAACCGGGACACGCAAGATGCCCCTAACCGGAATGCCGTAATGAGCGTCGTCGCGGCCGCAGTGTCCACGGGCGGCGCCCAATCGCGCGTAGCGCGCGCCGTTCATGCGGCTGGTGGTCTACATCACAACTACGGCGCCGGTTTCGGCCGGAGGTTGACACAGATATCCCAGGATCTGCGGTGTCAAGCGGCGAGGGTGTCGGCGTGATGTGACCAGGCGGTCGTCTCGTCGTAGGCGGTCGCGGTTTTCAGGCAGCCGTGCAGGATCCCGACGAGCCGGTTCGCGAGCTGGCGCAGCGCGCCGCTGTGGCTGGCACCACGATCGCGTAGACGGCTGTAGTAGGCCCGCGCGCCCGGTGAGACCTTGAGCGCGGCGTAGGCCTGGGAGTCGAGTGCGTCGAGGAGCCGGTCGTTGTGCACGAACCGGGCCAGGACCACCTTTCGCTTGCCCGAAGCTCGGGTGATCGGGCTGGTTCCGGCGTAGTTCTTCCGGGCTCGCGCCGAGGCGTAGCGACCCTCGGCGTCGCCGAACTCGCCCAGCACCCGGGCACCGAGGATCGGCCCGAGACCAGGCTGCGACACCACGATCGCCGCCGCCGAGTGCTGCTCGAACTGCTCCTGAACGCAGGTGTGCATGGCCGTGATCTGCTCGTTGAGCACCCGCAGGACCGCCACCGTGGAGCGGACCGTGGCGGCGAACGCCGCCGCGACCGCCGCCGGCTGGCGCAACTGCTCGCTGCGCAGCGCAGCCCGGATGCGCAGAGCCTTCTGCGGGACATTGCGACGGCGGGCACGCGTGAGCGCCGCGCTGATCTGGCTGATCGTCAGCCGCGCCGCAGACAACGGATCAGCCGCCCTGGCCGGCAACTCCAACGCATCCGGGGCGTCCAGATCGTCGAACGCCTCGAGCGCGGCAGGGAAGTACTCCCGCAGCGCATGACGCAGCCGCTGGCAGTGCCGGGTCCGCTCCCAGATCAGCGTCTTGTGCGCCCGCGCGACGACCTTGATCGCCTCCACCAACGGACTGTCACCGGCCACCGGCCGTAACTGGTGGGAGTCCGTGCGGACCATGTCGGCCAGCATGTGCGCGTCCGCGGCGTCGCTCTTGGCCCCCGACACCCCCAACCGGTCCCGGTAGCGCGCGGCCTGCAGCGGATTGACCGCGAACACCGTGTAGCCCACGGCGAGCAATGCCTGCACCCACGGGCCGCGATCGGTCTCGATCCCGACCACCACCTCGACCGGCTCGTCTCCTGCGAGCTCGGCGATCTGCTCACCGATCAGCGCATGCAACCGAGCCATCCCCGCTACGCCTTCCGGCAGCCGAGCCTTGGCCAGCCTCCGTCCCACCCCGTCCATCACCTCGACGTCATGGTGGTCTTGGGCCCAGTCATCGCCCACGAACAGTCGCACCCTGTCTCCACCTTCCGCACCCGGATCATCAGTAGCCGGCGGGAGGACGATCAGCGACCTAATCAACAGTGCTCACACCACGACGATCCCGGTGGGCACGACATCCCAGCAGCGATCCCGTCCTCCCGACCACCGGGCGGGGCACGATCTGTGTCCAGGACTCGAGGTCCAGGGCTTCTCAGTGCTCACCACCCGGCGGCCACCGGTTCCTGATCTTCCTAGATCGGCCCGGCAACTCTGATTAGGGCATCTCGCTGGTCGGCCTCGGCGACCCACGCGCTGTAGACGCGCAGTTGCGTGGTCCCACCGCCTCCGTGGCCGAGCCGGCCGGCGACGGTTCGGACATCGACGCCCGCCGCGATGAGCTCGGTCGCGGAGTAGTGCCGCAGCTGATGGATGTGCATGTTTCACCCCAGGCGTTCGCACATGCGCGAGTACCGCTGCGTGACTGTGTCGGGCTTCAACCAGGTGCTGCCGTCCGGTGGCCCCGGAGAACAGGAAGCTTCCATCGGACAGCTCGATGCCGAGGCTCGCCGCCCTGTGCGCGACGTGCTGGAGGTAGGCGCGCAACAGGGCCAGCGTCTGTGCGTCGAGCACGATCCGTCGCCGCTGGTGGGTCTTGGTGTCCTTCTCCCACGTCCGTGTGTCGATCTGCGCGACGCTCGTGCGAATGTTGATCACGCCGTTGGCGAAGTCGATGCGGTCCCACCGCAGTGCACACAGCTCACCGCGGCGCGCCCCGGTGGTCATGGCGAGCCAGACGAGCATGGCCCAGTCCGGGTCGTTCCACGCCTGACCGGCGATGCGCGGCCTGGGTCGGCGAGGGAGGCTGCGGATCGGGGTCGGCTGCGCCGGCGCCTGAGCCTGCCGGACGGGGTTCGTTCCGATCCACCGCCATCGAACGGCGCGGGTGAAGGCGCTGTTGAGCACGGTGTGGATCTGACGGACATAGGCGGCGCCGAGCGGCTTGCACCGGTGCGGGCCACAGCGCTGGTCGCAATCGTGCTCGGCGTCGGTCCGATTGTCGATGTAGGGCTGAGGGCCGCAGCGCGCGCGGCACCGCCGGAGCTCGGCGTAGAAGGCGTCGAGGGTCTCACCATCGATGCGGCCGATCTGCAGGTCACCGAGCAACGGCCGGACATGCAGCCGGATCAGACGTTCGTAGCCGGCGCGAGTGGTGTCCTCGATCTAAAGCACACCCAGGTACCGGTCCATGAGTTGGTTCACCGTCGCGCTCGTGCGCGGGCTGCGTCGGTCGTCGACCGCCCCCAGCAGGCGCGTGCGGACCTTCTCGGCTTCGCGTGCGGCCTTGGGGCCGGCGGGTACGACCTCGGCGAGGTAGTGGCGCTTGTTCGAGATGGGTCCAGACCCGCGTAGACCCGGACTCGGAACGAGCCGCTGGGCAGCGCTTCGATCTCGCCGCGCGCTTTCCGACGGGACGCCGACCCGGCTGCCACGGAGCCACGGTAGCAGCGCCGGCTCCATGTTTAGCTCCATGAAGCCCGGCTGTGAGTTCTGATCAAGGCTCTGACCTGGTGCCCTCGGCAGGACTCGAACCTGCGACCTAGAGATTAGAAGGCTCTTGCTCTATCCAGCTGAGCTACGAGGGCCGGCGCGGTCTACGTGAAACCGCCCGCCGCGAGAGTAGCGGGCCCTCCGGACGCCCGCGCGCCACCTCCGGACGGTATCGATCACCGGGTGACCTGCTCGACCACCCCACGCAGGTGCGCGTCCTCGTCGAGGGCTCGGTCGGGGCCGCGAGTGCGTGCGAGCTGGCTGGACTCACCGGCGGGGGCCGGGCGCTGACAGGCGATGGCTAGGCTCCTCGAGCCGGGCCGACGGTCCGGCACCTTCCGCCCGTCGACACCCGCGTGCTCGTCCTGATGATCGGCCCCGCGCTCCACCTCGACGCCGCCGCCACCGAGATGGGGGCGCCGATCCTGCTGGCCATCCGCGCCGTCCCGGAGGGGACACCATGACCACCGTCGCCGAGGACCTCGTCCTGTTGCTGCTCGATCCGGAGTCCGGCCGGTCGGTCGTCGACAGCATGTCGCTGGACCTCGCGATCGGCGGCGCGCTGCTGCTCGACCTGTCGATACGCGAGCGTGTCACGGCCGACGGCGAGGGCGCGACGGCCCGACTGGCTGTCGTCGACGGTGCGCCGACCGGGGACGCCCTGCTCGACGACGCGCTCGCCCGCCTCGCCGGCACACCGGTGCAGGCCCAGAAGGCCGTGGAGCGCCTCGCCCGCCGGACTCGCGGGCCGGTGTTCGACCGGCTGGTCGAGCGCGGCCTGGTGCGGCGCGACCGCTCGCGGCTGCTGGGCCTGCTCCCCGTCACGATCTGGCCCGCGGCCGACGGGGGCCCGGCGAAGGAGCTGCGCGGGCGGGTCGCCGCGGTGCTGCGCGACGGGGCGGGGCCCGACCGGCGCCTGGTGCTGCTCATCTCGCTGCTGCACGCGGTCAAGGCGGAGCACAAGATCGTCAGCGGGTCACGTCGCGAAGTGCGGGCCCGCGCCGACGAGGTCGCCGAGGGCGACTGGGCCGGTCCGGCGGTCCGGAAGGCCGTGCGGAGCGTCCAGATCGGCGTGGTCGTCGCTGTGTCGGCCGCCGCGGGAGCCGGGTCGGCCGGCAACTCCTAGGAGTGGTCCGGCGGGGCGTGCCGAACACCTGCCCGGCGACGTCTTCGCAGCATGAGAGGGTGACGCCCATGTCACCGATGCTGCGTTCCGCGGCAGGCTCCGACGTCGGACGCCGCAGGCCGATGAACCAGGATTCCGCCGTCATCACCTCGCGGCTGCTCGCCGTGGCGGACGGGATGGGTGGGCACGCCCACGGCGAGGTGGCCAGCACCGTCGCCGTCGAGGCGCTCCTCGAACTGGACCAGAGCCTGACCGGTGTGGATCTGTCCGGGATCGACCTGCTCGCTGCGCTCGGCGGCGCCGTCGACGCGGCTGCGGCCCGGCTGACCGCGCTCGCCCAGCAGGATCCCGAGCTGCGCGGCACCGGCACCACCGTCGTGGCGTTCCTGGTGGACGGCACGCGGATCGGCGTCGCGCACATCGGCGACTCGCGCGCCTACCTGTTGCGCGACGACGCCCTGCAGCGGCTCACCCACGACCACACCCTGGTGCAGTCGCTGATCGACGAGGGTCAGATCTCGGAGGAGGAGGCGCTCACCCATCCGCGCCGTTCCTGGATCATGCGGGCGCTCGACGGCCGCGGCAATCCCGATGTCGACGTCACGATTCTCGACGTCGAGCCTGGCGACCGTTACCTGGTCT
>JAVEEJ010000301.1 GCA_030840515.1 Frankiaceae bacterium
TGCCGAGCCGCTCGTCGAGCATCTTGCCGGTCAGCTTGGGCCACCAGAAGTAGAAGCCCGCGAACATCGCGAACACCACCGTGCCGAACAGCACGTAGTGGAAGTGCGCCACCACGAAGTAGGAGTCCGTGACGTGGAAGTCGACCGGCGGTGAGGCCAGCAGGATGCCGGTGATGCCACCGAACAGGAACGTGGTGAGGAAGCCCAGCGCCCACAGCATCGGGGTGTCGAACGTCACCGCCCCACGCCACATGGTGCCGATCCAGTTGAAGAACTTCATGCCGGTGGGGACGGCGATCAGATACGTCATGAGGGAGAAGAAGGGCAGGAGTACGGCGCCTGTGGGGAACATGTGGTGCGCCCAGACCGCCAGCGACAGCGCCGTGATGCCGACCGTGGCGAAGACCATGCCCTTGTAGCCGAAGAGCGGCTTGCGGCTGAATACCGGGATGACCTCCGTGATGATGCCGAAGAACGGCAGCGCCACGATGTAGACCTCAGGGTGGCCGAAGAACCAGAACAGGTGCTGCCACAGGATCGCCCCGCCGGTCGCGGCGTCGAAGATGTGGAACCCGAACTGGCGATCCGCTTCCAAAGCGAGCAGCGCCGCCGCGAGGACCGGGAAAGCCATCAGCACCAGCACCGAGGTCCAGAAGATGTTCCAGGTGAAGATCGGCATCCGGAACATCGTCATGCCGGGTGCGCGCAGGCACAGGATCGTGGTGATGAAGTTGACCGCACCCAGGATCGTGCCCAGCCCCGAGAGGGTCAGGCCCATGATCCACATGTCGGCGCCGACGCCGGGCGAGTGCACGACGTCCGAGAGCGGTGTGTAGGCGAACCAGCCGAAGTCCGCTGCACCGTGCGGTGTCAGGAACCCGCCCAGCACCATGAGCCCGCCGAACAGGAACATCCAGAACGAGAGCATGTTCAGCCGCGGGAAGGCGACGTCCGGCGAGCCGATCTGCAGCGGCATGATCGCGTTCGCGAAGCCGGCGAACAGCGGGGTCGCGAACAGGAACAGCATCAGGGTGCCGTGCATCGTGAACAGCTGGTTGTACTGCTCGGCGCTCAGGACCTGCAGCCCCGGTCGGGCGAGCTCGATGCGCATCATGACCGCCATCGCACCGGCGACCAGGAAGAAGCCGAACGAGGCGATGAAGTACATGTTGCCGATCACCTTGTGATCGGTGCTCGAGGCCCACTTGATGCCGATCGAGCCGCGTCGCTCGAGCTTGCCGCCCGCGCCGACCCCTGCGGGGTAGCTGACCGTGGTCACTGGTTGCTCCCGTTCACCGTGTAGCGACCACTGGTGGTGTCGGCCTTGGCCGCGGCGATCATCGCGTCGAACTCGGACTGCGGCGCCACCGTCAGCGTGAACAGCATCCGCGAGTGGAACTCACCGCACAGCTCGGCGCAGCGGCCCTTGTAGGTGCCGGCCTTGATGGAGTCGACCTGGAACGTGTTCTGCCGCCCCGGTACGACGTCGCGCTTGAATAGCAGGTCCGGGACCCACCACGAGTGGATGACATCGGGCGAGGTCTCGACGAAGCGGATGACCTTGCCCTCCGGGAGGATCAGGTGCGACAGCTCGCCGCCTTCGGCAGCCGTGCGTCCCGGCCGGCCGATGATGGACAGGCCCGTGGCCGTCCCGCAGTCGGTGTAGTTGTACTGCCACGCCCACTGGAAGCCCACGATGTTCACGGTGCAGTCGGGCTTGGCGTCCAGCTTGTCGATGTAGCTCTCGTCGCGGGCCGTGAAGTAGAAGAGGAAGGCCACGATGATCGTCGGGATCACCGTGTAGAGCACCTCGACCGGCAGGTTGTAGCCCACCTGCGCCGGGACCACATCGTCGCGCTTGCGGTAGGCCCACGCGGCCCAGAACATCAGCCCGTAGACGGCGATCATCACGACCAGGCCGGCGACCGACGAGCCCTTCCACAGGTCGAGCGCACGCTGCCCCTGGGGAGTGATGGCGTGCGGCCACCCGAAGTTCGGGATGTCCTCGCGGCTGCAACCGGTCAGCAGAAGCAGCAGCGGCACCAGCAGTGCGGTGCGGGCGCGTACGCGCTTGGGATCCACGTGTCGCCTTCCGAGCTCACAGGTGGGTCGAGGGCGTCGCACACCCTAGTACGCAGCGCCCTCCCCAGCCGTGCGCGGGGACCCGACTAGCGTCGGGTGTCGTGAGCGTGCCCCGCGCCTACCTCGACGCTGCCACCGCCGCCCCGCTGCACCCCGCGGCGCGGGCCGCCCTGCTCACGGCGCACGACGAGGGCTGGGCCGACCCCGACCGGCTCTACACCGAGGCCCGCCGCGCCCGGCTGCTCCTCGACGCGGCGCGCGCCAGCGTGGCGAGCGCGATCGGGTGCAGGCCCGACGAGCTGAGGTTCGTGGGGTCGAGTACGGCGGCCCGCCAGGACGGCATGCTCGGCCTGCTGGCGGCGCGGTCCGCCGCTGGGTCGACCGCGGTCGCCAGCGCGGTGGAGCACTCGGCGATCCTGCAGGCGGTCCCCCAGACGGTCCGGACCCCGGTGGACCGCGTTGGCCGGGTTGATCCCGAGGGGTGGGGTGCGGCGGTCACCGCGGACGGGGTGGCGCTGGCCGCGCTGCAGGCTGCCAACCACGAGGTGGGCACGACCCAGCCGGTCACCGCGGCGGCCGACGCCTGCGGTGAGGTCCCGCTCCTTGTCGACGCGACCGCGTGGTTGCCGTGGCGCCCCGCCCCCGCGGGCTGGTCGGTGCTGGTCGGGGGCGCGGAGGCCTGGGGCGGCCCTCCCGGGGTCGGGCTGCTCGCGGTCCGCAAGGGGGTCCGCTGGCGCTCGCCGCACCCTGAGCCGACGCCGCCCGAAGCCTCGCTGCCCGCCGTACTCGCCGCCGCCACTGCCCTCGAAGCGGTCCGGGCCACCGCCGACGAAGAGGCGAGCAGGCTCTCGGCACTCGTGGACCTGGTCCGCGAGCAGGTGCCGCTGCGGATCCCTGACGTCGAGGTGGTCGGCGACCCGGTGGAGCGGCTCCCGCACGTCGTCACGTTCTCCTGCCTCTACGTCGACGGCGAGCCGCTGCTGTCAGCCCTCGACGCGGCCGGCTTCGCGGTGGGCAGCGGGTCGGCCTGCACCTCTAGCGCGCTGGAGCCCTCGCACGTGCTCGCCGCGATGGGCGTGCTGACCCACGGCAACATCCGCCTGTCGCTGCACCCCGGGGTGACCGAGGCGGACGTTCGCCGCTTCCTCGAGGTGCTCCCGGAAGCGGTGGCTGGTGTGCGGCGGTCGGCCGGGGTCGAGGGCCTGTGACCGTCCTCGACGAGCGCGGCCGACGCTGCCCGCTGCCGGTGATCGCCCTGGCCCGGGCGATCAAGGACGTCGCGGTCGGTGGGGAGGTCACGCTCCTCGCGGACGACCCGGCGGCAGCGCACGACGTGCCGGCCTGGTGCCGCATGCGCGGTCAGCACCTTGTCACCGCTGAGGACGGCAGGTTCGTCGTGCGCCGCGTGTTGTAGCCGGGAGCTGCCCAAACCACCGCAGAGCGGACTGTCGCTCAAGGGGCACCCCCGCCACGACCGACAGGACTGTTGTGCGCCTTGCTCTGACGATGACCCTCGCCGCTGCTGCTCTCGTTCCGCTGGGCGCCGCCACCACTGCCGACGCCACCAGCTGCGCGGCCACTCCGGGGCTGCTGTCGCGCTCGGCGACCGTCAGCCGGTCGATGCTGGGCGGCGGTCGCATGACCATCTGGGACACCGGCCCCACGGCAGACCCCTACGACTCCATCCGGCTGGTCGCCATCCGCTACCCGGCCGCGGCCAAGATCCGTCAGCGCGTGCTCACCACGCCCAGCGTCACCCAGTCGGTCGCTCCCGGAACCTTCGCCAAGAACCAGTCCCGCGCCGTCGTTGTCATCAACGGCGGCTTCTTCGACGCCGGTCGCGGCGCCTTGCCGGTCGGGCCGCAGCTCAAGGACGGCCACCTCTACAAGGCCGCGTCCAGCGCCGCCACCGTCATCGCCACGCTCACCAACGGCCAGACCGCCTACAGCTCGCTGGCGGTCGCCGGCAGCGTGGCCGGCGGCGGCCGGACCTGGAAGGTCATGGGGCTCAACCACCAGAGCCTGTCGAGCAGCGGCGTCAGCATCTACACGCCGGACTGGGGCCCGCAGACTCGCCCGATCGGCACCGTCGACATCGTCGTCAAGAGCGGCAAGGTCATCGCCAAGCGCACCGGCTCCTACCGCGGCAAGCCGGTGGCTGCCGGCACCATCGTGGTCACGGCCACGGGCACGCCGGGCTCTCAGCTGGCCGCTCTTCCGGTCGGCGCCGCGGTCAACGCCAGCTGGCACGCCGTACTCGGTCGCCAGGACATGCGCAGTGCGATCGGCTCCGGCGGGCGCCGGATCTACAACGGCACCGTCTGGCCCAGCTGCGACACCCGGTCCGAGGAGCTGCGGCCGCGCAGCGCCATCGGCTGGACGCAGGGCGGCGACCTCATCGTCATGACGGTCAGCGGCCGGGCCAGCAAGAACGGGGTCCGCTGGGGCGGAGCGACCGCGCACCAGGTGGGCGACTACATGAAGAAGCTCGGCGCCTACGAGGCGATCTCGCTCGACGGCGGCACCTCGACGACGATGGTCGTCCGCTACGCCCTCGGCGGCACGGTCTACCGCGTCGACCGCTCAGCGAGCGACTCGCAGCGGGCCGTCCCGAACGTGCTGGAGATCGAGCCCACGCCGTAGAACGGCTAGACGCCGAGGTGCGCGCCGACCTCGGCCGCCGCGTCGTCGCCGTACGCCTTGGCCATCCGCTGCAGGAACGCCGGCGGCGTCACGTCGTACTCCTGGGTCCCCACGGTCTCGAGGCAGTAGGTCGCCAGCAGCGAGCCGACCTGCGCGCACCGCTCGTAGCCGAGCCCCCACGACCGCGCCGACAGGAACCCCGCGCGGAACGCGTCTCCCACACCGGTCGGGTCGGCCTTGCGCTCCTCCGGGGGGACGGGGACGTGGATGGGCATCTCGCCGCGCCGCTCGACGACGGCGCCCTTGGCGCCTTGGGTGGTGACGCGTACGCCGACCTTGCCGAGCAGCTCGTCCGGTGACCAGCCCGTCTTCTTCTCGGTCAGCGCCGCTTCGTACTCGTTGGTGAGCAGCAGCTCGGCCCCTTCGACCAGTTCCCGCACCTGCTCGCCGTCCAGCGACGACAGCTGCTGGCTGGGATCGGCGACGAACGGGACGCCGCGGTCGCGGCACTCACGGGTGTGGCGCAGCATCGCCTGCGGGTCGTTCGGGCTCACCACGACCAGGTCGAGCGGGCCGAGCGGGCCGAGCTCGATCTCGCGCGCCTCGCTCATCGCGCCCGGGTAGAAGGAGGCGATCTGGTTCTGGTCGGTGTCGGTGGTGCACAGGAACCTGGCGGTGTGCTTGAGCTCGCTGACCCGCACGTAGTGGGTCTCCACCCCGTGCCGCTCGAGCCAGCTGCGGTAGTCGTCGAAGTCCCGCCCGACGCTGCCCACCAGCAGCGGGCGCAGACCTAGGACGCCCATCCCGAAGCAGATGTTGGCCGCCACCCCGCCGCGCCGGATGTCGAGGTCCTCGACGAGGAAGCTCAGGCTCACGTTGGCGAGCTGGTCCGGCAGCAGCTGGTCGGCGAACCGCCCGGAGTAGGACATGAGGTGGTCCGTGGCGATGGACCCGGTGACCGCGATGCGCATGGCGCGGCAACCTACCCGCATCGACCGCCCGGCCCGACGCCGCGCCCGCTACTCGTCAGTAAGTTTTCCTGACGCCCGTGTCAGGTTTAGGTTGTCCGCTATGAGCACGCACCCCACCCTCCCCAGCGAGGTCGAGCCGACCACCATCGGCGACCTGATCGATGACTGCCGCGCCCTGGCCGACGGTGCCGTGCAGCGGGTCATCGACCTCACCGGCTCCATCCCGGTCCAGCGGGTCAGCGCACCCCTGGTCTTCAGCAGCACGGTCTTCACGGACAAGCTCAGGAGCATGGTCGACGGCTTCGGCCAGTAGCACCCGCAGTCTCGGCCCGCCCGGCAGCACCGCCTGGCGGGCCGTTCCACGTCTACGCTGAGGAACCGCACCCAGGGGAGGGGCGTCTCAGCGACATGAACCTGCGCCCGTGGGCCGGTCCCACCGCACTCGGCGTCCTGCTCGCGGCTGCCGGCGGGGGCGCCGTACTCCTCGGCCGGTCCGGCGGCTCCACCGCCCACCCCGGCTCGTCTGGTCCGCCGCCCAAGCTGCAGCTCGCGTCCTACTCCGACCACGTCGCCATGGGCGCCCCGTCGTCGGGGTCCTCGCAGTGGCAGCTCGAGGGGACGCTCTCGACCGAGAAGCCGGCGGATGGGCGAGTACGACGACCCGCGGCTGGCTCTTCCGCCGCGGCCGGCGACCTGGCGCACGCGCTCGGCCTCTCCGGAGAGCCCACCGCGATCAAGAACGGCTGGGCGCTGCGCGGCCCCTCCTCGACGGTCCTGCTGCTGCACAAGGACGGCTCCTGGTCCTGGGGCATGGACTGCGCACCGGACAAGCCGCTGGAGGACGAGAACCTCGACGTCGGCTGCGCCATGGCGGCCAGCTACGTGCCCCCAGGTCCACCTCCTGGCCCGTCGGCGGCTGACACCAAGCGCGCTGCGCAGCCGGTGTTCACGGCCCTCGGTCTGACGGGCGAGGTGCACGCGACCGCCGGGTCTGAGTTGAAGTCCTACGCGACTGTGTCACCGGCCTCGGGCTGGGCGTCCAGTCTCGAGGTGTCCCGCTCTCTGGACGTCGTCGGCGGCAACGGCTGGCTCGCCGGGTCCAGCGAGGGCGAGGCCTATCCGCTGATCTCGGCCGCGGACGCGTTCGAGGCGCTCAAGGCCAGCCC
Organism: Frankiaceae bacterium; assembly: GCA_030840515.1. Lineage (GTDB taxonomy): Bacteria > Actinomycetota > Actinomycetes > JAVEEJ01 > JAVEEJ01 > JAVEEJ01. The sequence goes on from JAVEEJ010000301.1 coordinate 6,863, forward strand.
GCGCGTGATGGACGACATGTGTCGCATGCGCACCGACGGCAAGCCCGGCTGCGCCGACCCCGCGCCACTCGTGGTCACCGGTGCGTCGCTGGGGCTCATGCTCGACCGCGACGCCAAGGGCGCACTGCTGGTGCCGGCGTGGTTGTTCGCCGTCAAGGACGCCCCCGAGCCCACTGCCTGGATCGCGGTCGACCCCGACTACCTGGAGCCCTACTCCCCGCCCGATGGCGGCGACCCTGGCTCCGGTAGTGGCTCCGGCAGCGGCTCCGGCAGCGGCTCGAGCGACGGGTCCACCGGCTCAGGCGGCAGCCCCACCCAGGTCGACCCGGCGCCCCCGGAGCAATCCCCGGGAGCCGAGCCCAACGGCGCCGTCGCGCCTTCCCCGCCGGCAGAAGACGGCGACATCCAGGGCTACACGCTCGAGGGCGACACGACGATCGTCGGCTACGTGGAGCTGAGCCGGAGTTGCCAAACCGCCGAGCTGCTCACCAAGGAGAGCAGTGACGCCGTGTACCTGGTCGCTCAGGTCACCACGACGTCGACCGCGATGTCGTGCGATGTCAGGGACCTGGAGCCGGTGCGGGCGACGCTCCAATCGCCACTTGGTGCTCGCAAGGTCATCGCCTCGGATGGGTCGGAGATTCCGCGGCGCAAGTAGTCGCCGTATTCGCACCCACGCGGCGACAGTGAGCGTCTGGGTGGGTCGCGGAGCGTGGGAAAGGCTCACTGTCACGCCGGATGTCCCGAAGGCGCAAGTAGTCGCCGTACTCGCTCACGACTGAGCGGTCGGGGACTCCACGAAGGGCCGTGGGGTCAAGGCCGAAGGCCGCCGACCGTAAGGCCCAAGTGGAGTTCGCGACCGCTCAGCAAGCACGATGCGACCGCAAGTACGAAACAGCCACGGCCGGCTCCCCATCGCCAGGGAGCCGGCCGTGTCCGACTGGGGTTGGGCTGCGGCGTCAGCCGATGTGAACGACCGGCAGGTTGACCGTGGCCTGGTCGATGACGATCGCGCCCGGGGTACGGCTGCCGAAGCCGGCGAACATGTCCGAGACCGCCGACACCACGAGGAACAGCGACTTGCCCTTCGGCACGTCGACAGCCACCGAGGGCAGCTCGATCGTGCGCTGGTCCGCGAGGACCGGACCTTCGGAGTTGAAGGGCAGCATGTTGTTCTGCACGATCTGCACGTCCGCCGGGTTGGTGCCGACACCCAGCGCGTAGAACGCGCGGTTGTTGACGCCGACAGCGGTCATCTGGCCGGCGAGGTAGGGCGTCCCGGCGATGCGGATCGGGCCGTCGGCGATCTTGAACCCGACCGGGCCGCCCGCAGCCTCGGGCGTGGCGACGGTGCCGAGGTTGTAGAGCTTGTTGCCCTTGACCGAGCTCACCGTGACGCAGGCGGAGTCAGCGGTCGCCAGGTGGTAGAGGCCGTAGCCCTTGAGCCCGGTGTGCTGGCCGAGCAGCTTCTCGCGCATGAAGCGACGCGCGAGCTCGTCGAAGGTCCCGCCGCCGAGCTGCTTGGAGCACGGGTCAGCGGTCACACCACCGATCGCCGCTGAGGGGTTGGGGTCGGGGTATCCGCGCGGCATGACAGCGGGGAGGGTGTGGCCGCCGTTGTAGCCGACGAAGATCGAGCGCGAGCGCGCCGACGGGGTGAGTGCGTTGGCCCAGTTCTCCAGGCCCTGGTGCAGCGGGAACAGGTTGTCGGTCTCGCCCTGGCCGAAGAGCACCGGGATGTTCAGGTGGCGGCCCTGCGACACGTGCCACTTCGGGCCGTTCTTGAAGAAGAACTTGTCGAGGTCGGGACCGCCAGGCACCTGGCCCTTGGCCCACATGCCGGTGGCCGAGGACTGCACGAAGCCTTCGAGGACCTCGTTGGGCAGCGAGCGCGCGCCGGCAGCGGTGAGGGCACTTGACCACTCGGTGCGAGGCACGTCCTGCGGTGCGAGCGACTCCTTGAGGTCGTACCAGGTGATCTGGGGAGCGAGCGCGTCGAAGACCGGCTTGCCCTTGGTCATGAGCTCGGTGAAGGCGCCGACGAACTGGTAGCCCCCGCCGTAGGAGCCGCCGATCGCGCCGAGGCGCGGGTCGCCTTTGCTGTCGAGCTTGACCC
>JAVEEJ010000007.1 GCA_030840515.1 Frankiaceae bacterium
GCTCACCGCCCGTCGTACTCGCTCCCGCTGAGCGCACGGACTCCAGCCAACGCTGAGTGGACCGCGGACTGCTGAAGAGCAGGACTTGCGGTCCGGCGGGATCATCAGCCCAGGCGCGCATGCGCTCACGCTTTCGCGCGAACGACCGAAAGTGCCAACGGATGATCGACTCGTGCGAGAAAGCCAGACGCAGCGTCTCGACGTTCCCGTTGCAGATCCGTCGCCTGTCGATCACGCGCGCAGCGGTGCGGACGACCAGTCGGCCGAGCGAGCGCCAGCGCGGGTAGTCAAGCGCGACGATGAGCTGCACGCGCCGCAGCGGTACGTCCAACCACCTGCTGTAGGCGGTGTCGAGGATCCAGCGGTCTGCGGCGCAGATCGTCGCGAACGTGGCACGCTGCTTATCCGTCGGGACCTCGACCCAGCCCGGCAGCCAAGTGAGGTCGTCGGCCTGGTGCCAGGGCAGCCCGCTCACCTCGCTCAGCCGCCCAGCGAGCGTCGTCTTCCCTGAACCGGTGACGCCGTACACGAGCACCCGGTCGGGCAGCTCGGTGGGAGGGAGGACGCGCACCGGCGGAGGCTAGCGACCACCGGCTTGTCTGGTCACTTCCACTCATTCCCGCCATCCGGCGCTCACGCGTAGTTTCGCGAGAGGCCCACCTCCGGGCCACTGAGGAGACGCTATGGCGCACTACCTGATCGAAGTCGGCTACACGCCCCAGTCGTGGAGCACCCAGATCGAGAACCCGGCCAGCGCCGCGGACCGCATCACGCCCGCCCTGAAGGCCTGCGGGGGCAAGCTCGAGAGCATGTACTACGCGTTCGGCGACTCCGACCTGGTCGCGATCGTCGACTTCAAGGCGCCCACCGACGCGGCCGCGTTCGCGCTCGCCGTGACCGCCGGCGGCGCGCTGCGCAGCTTCAAGACCACGGCGCTGCTCACCCTCGAGGAGGGCATCGCCTCGATGAAGCTCGCCGGCGAGCTGCGCGCCAAGTACTCGCCGCCGACGACGGTGAACCTGACGGACAAGCAGCCGGCAACCGCCCGCTGAACCTGGGGCTAGGCGCCGCGCAGCTTTGACTGCAGCGCGGCGTCCTTGGCCTTGGCCTGCTCGGCCAGCTTGACCTGGAAGTCGGCGTACTGCTTGCGGATCGTCTCGTCACCCGCGCCGAGGATCCTCACCGCGAGCAGCCCGGCGTTGCGCCCTGCACCCGTGCCCACCGTCGCGACCGGGACGCCTGGCGGCATCTGCACGATCGACAGCAGCGAGTCGAGGCCGTCGAGCTGGGCCAAGGGAACGGGTACGCCGATCACGGGCAGCGCCGTCACGGCCGCCACCACGCCCGGCAGGTGGGCGGCGCCTCCGGCTCCGGCGATGAGCACCTTCAGCCCGCGGTCAGCGGCGGTCGATGCCCACTCGCCGGTCTCGTGAGGGGTCCGGTGCGCCGAGAGCACCCGGGCCTCCCAGCCGAGGCCGAACTCGTCGAGCGCCTTCGCGGCACCCTCCATCACGGGCCAGTCCGAGTCGGATCCCATGACGATGCCGACGACGACGGGGTTGTCGCTCACAGCCGTTGCTCCTTCGCGTGGTGGGTGGTTACAGGCCGAGGTCTCGTGCGATCAGCATGCGCTGCACCTCGCTGGTGCCCTCGCCGATCTCCAGGATCTTCGAGTCGCGCCAGTGCCGCGCGACGGCGTACTCGTTCATGAAGCCGTACCCGCCGAAGATCTGCGTCGCCTCACGCGCGTTGTCGACGGCGATCGTGGAGGAGTACAGCTTGGCGATGGCAGCCTCGCGCTTGAACGGCTGGCCCGCCATCAGGCGCGCGCACGCGTCGTAGTAGGCGAGCCGTGCGAGGTGGGTCTTCATCTGCATGTCAGCGATCTTGAACTGGATCGCCTGGTAGGCGCCGATGTTCTTGCCGAAGGCCATCCGCTCCTTGGCGTACTTCACCGACTCGTCGACGCAGGCCTGGGCGAGGCCGACCCCGAGGGCGGAGATGGCGATCCGCCCCTCGTCCAGGATGGAAAGGAAGTTCGCGTAGCCGCGGCCGCGCTCCCCCAGCAGGTTCTCGGCCGGGACGTGGCAGTCCTCGAACGCGAGCTCGCGGGTGTCGGAGGCGTGCCAGCCGACCTTCGAGTACTTCTTGGACACCGAGAACCCGGGCCTGGGCACCGGCACGATGATCGAGGAGATCTCCTTGCGCCCACCGGCCGCCTCGCCGGTGACGGCGGTCACCGTGACCATCTGAGTCAGGCTCGTCCCCGAGTTGGTGATGAAGGCCTTGGACCCGTTGATCACCCACTCGTCGCCCTCGATCCGGGCCGTCGTACGCGTTGCTCCGGCATCGGACCCGCCGCCCGGCTCGGTCAACCCGAAGGCGCCGAGCGCCTCCCCCGTGCACAGCCGTGGCAGCCACTCCTGCTTCTGCGCCTCGGTTCCGAAGCGGTAGATCGGCATCGCGCCGAGCCCGACCCCGGCCTCCAAGGTGATCGCGACGGAGGAGTCGGCGCGGGCGAGCTCTTCGATGGCCAAGCACAGGGCCAGGTAGTCCCCGCCCATGCCGCCGTACTCCTCGGGAAAGGGCAGCCCGAACAGGCCCATCTCCCCCATCTGCTTGATGACGGGGTAGGGGAACTCGCCTGACTCGTCGGAGGCCTCCGCCTGCGGGGCGACGACCTCGCGCGCGAAGTCCTCGACCGTCTTGCGGAGCGACTCGTGCTCGTCGCTGAGGCGGTAATCCATGGCGGGCATGGTGCCATGCCGCCGGTACCCTCACCCGGTGCCCCTGTCCCTGGTCGAGCGACTGCCCGCGCCCCTGCGGGTGCTCGCTCAAGAGCTCGCCAAGTTCGGCGCGGTGGGCTTCGTCAACTTCGTGCTCGACGTCGCGCTGTTCAACGTGCTGCGGCTCACCGTGCTGGACGGCAAGCCACTGACCGCCAAGGCCATCTCCACGGCGGTCGCGGCCACGTCGTCCTACTTCATGAACCGGCACTGGACCTGGAGGCACCGCGTCCGCTCGGGGCTGGCCAAGGAGTACGGCCTGTTCATCCTGCTGTCGGCGATCGGGCTGGGGATCACCGAGTCCTGCCTCGCGGTGTCGCACTACCTGCTGGGGCTCGACAGCGTGCTCGCGGACAACCTCAGCGCGAACGGGGTCGGGCTCGTGCTGGGCATGGCGTGGCGCTTCTGGTCCTTCAAGCGCTGGGTCTTCCTCGAGGTGCGTGACGCCGCCGACGAGGCCATCGTCCAGTCCGTCTGAGTGTCGGGGCCGCGGCTAGCTCATCCGGTTGAACGACTCCTGGATCCGCTGGACATCGCGGCGTCGCTTCTCGAACGTGGTGCCCAGCACGAGCAGCAGCAGGCCGAGCGCGGCGATCACGAGCCACCGCGGCACCAGTGCGATGTACGCACCGAGCTGACGGACCGCGTCGACGACGAGTACGACGCTCCCGACGATGAGCGGCGCCTGCAGCCGGCGCACGGCACCCACGATCACGACGGCCGTCGCCGCGATCGCGAGCAGCAGTGGGCGGCGCGCCGAGCTGTCATCCAACGACGCGACGAGGCTCGGCACGAGCGCCAGCGTGAGCGGCGGGCCGTAGGCGGTCCACGACGAGACACCCCGGTCGGCGCGGCGGCGGAGCATCCCGAGGCCGAGCGCGATCGCCGCCAGCGGCAGGACATAGGGCTCGGGCGCGTGCACGTGCGCGTCGGCGAGCCGCACCCAGCTCGACGCCGACAGCAGCAGTGCCCCGATGTAGCTCAGCGGGCGGCGCTCCGGCCGCAGCGCCGTCGCCAGTGCGGTGAGCCCTGCCAGCGCCAGGGTCCACGACGTCCAGCCGGCGTCTGAGGCGGTGGCCGCCAACGAGATGACGACCAGGGAGCCGGCTGCCAGCTCCGCCGCGATGCCGTCAGCGGTACGCGGGCGCCATCGACCGACCACCGTCGCGAGCGCGCAACCAGCGACCGCCAGGCAGAAGCCACTGCGGTCCACCGGTGCGCCGGCGCTGCGCGCGACCGCGAAGGTCTCCGCCCCCAGCAACGCGGTCCCCATCGCGGCGAGGGGCGCCGCGAGGACCGCGTCCAGCAGCCCGTCGAGCCAGGCAGCGACGGCGCAGGCCACGGCAGCGACCCCCAGCACCAGCGTGCTGGCGCGCTCGTCAGCGACCGACCAGGCGCACGTCAGCGCGAGCATGGCCGCGCCGAGGCTCGAGCAGGCATAGCCGGACGCGCGCGAGCGACGGCGCACGGCCGGCCCGACGAACATCGCCGCGAGCGAGACCGCCAAGTCCCAGGCGATGGCCACCGGATAGGTGGTGTCCACCGCCAGCGGGGTCACCAGGGCAGCGAGTACGGCGAGCGCCGCGACCGGATAGCGCGCCCACGAGAACCGACGGGCGAGTGCGGCGTACACCACCGCCGTGGCAGCGGTGAGCACCATGACGACGGCGACACCGGCCTGTCCGGTCCAGCGCTCGTCCACCATCACCGAGGCGCGAGCCGACGCTCCGGGGTCGCGGGACCACGGGTCGGCCAACCAGGTGAACGGTCCGGCTGCGGCCTGAACGACCTCCGGCAGCACCGCGAGAAGCGCGACGGCCGCGGTCGCGCCGGACGCGATGGCGGGACCGAGCCGCCACGACTCCGGCACCACCCAGAGCGCGACGGCGACGATGAGCGCGCTGACCGCGATGACGGAGGCGAGTTCGACGTCGGTGAACGCCAGCCGCGCGGGGGCCGCCAGCGCCAGCACCCCGAGACCGGTGGCCAGCCCTGAGGCCGCGTGTCGGAGCGGCACCTGCTCGCGCAGCAGGATGGCCGCCGTCACCATCACGGCCGCGAGCGCGCACAGGGCCGCAACGCCGCCCCGGACGTTCCCGTGATCGGGGTAGGCGGCATGCACCGCGAACGCCACGGATGCCAACGTCGTCAGGGCGGCCGATGCCAGGAGCAACGGCTCTAGCAGGACCCGGTGCCGCCCGCGGAGCGGAAGAGTCGCCGCCACGAGGAGCAGCACCTGCACCGTCAGCACCCCGGACACGCCGGCGTCTTCCTGACGAGTGGCCGTGATGATGAGCGGCACCTGGCCCACTAGCGCCGCGCCGACGCCGCACGCGAGCGTTCCCCAGCTCGCCATCGCAGCTGCCGCGGCGGCCACCAGCGCGGTGGCTGCGGTCCAGAACGACTCGGAGCTCACGCCGTCACCCAGGCCGGCGCGTCTGAGCGCGCGGGCGCTCACGAGCGCGAGTACGACGGACAGCGCAGCCGTGGCCTCGGCGCTTGCGGTCAGGCTCCGGCGCCGCGTGACCTCACTCGCAGCGACGGCGAGTGCGGTCACCAGGAGCAGCACCGCAGCGCGACCACTGGCACCGACGTTGCGGTAGGCCACGGCGGTGGCGACCAGCGCCGCTACTGCGAGCAGCAGCACCCCGAGGGAGAGCAGCGTGTTCTGCACCCGCTGCGGCGTCCACTCCTTGCGCGGCGGGGGCGTCCACATCGGTGTCCCGGCGGCGGGTGCGGGCGGGTAGGGGGACGCCATGGCGTCGCCGCGCGGCGCGACCGTTTCGGGGCGTCCGGGTTGTGCTGACAGTGGTGCCGTCGGCGGCGGCGCCTCACCGCTGCGCAGCCGCTGGATCAGCAGCTCGCGGCGCTGTCGCAGGTTCGCGATCCGCACGTCGACGTCCCACAACTCGGCCGCCAGCGGGCCGCGAAGGGGCAGGCCACACGCCGCGCAGGAGTCCCCTCCGCCGATCGCCTGCTCGCACGCGGGGCAGCGAGTCGGATCAGGCTGGGGGCTGGTCACCAGCGCATGGTGACGCCCCGGCAGCCCGGAGACCAGCGCCCGCGCCGTCAGACGGGCGTGACGCCGTGCCGGCGACGGGAGAAGTGACGGTCCTTGCCCCGAGCCGCGCGATAGCGGCGCACCAGCTCGGCGCGCAGCTCCTCGGGCTGGACGATGGCGTCCACCACCAGCTCGCTGGCGAGCCGCACGATGTCGATGTCCTCGTCGTACTCGGTCCGCTTCGCCTGCACGAACGCGGCTCGCTCGGCCTCGTCCTCGATCGCGGCGATCTTGTTGGCGTAGACGGCGTTGACAGCCGCCTCGGCGCCCATGACGGCGATCTTCGCCGTGGGCAGCGCGATCGTCGCCTCCGGCTCGAAGCCAGGACCGGCCATCGCGTAGAGGCCCGCGCCGTATGCCTTGCGCACGACGACGCACAGCTTCGGCACAGTCGCTTCGGAAATCGCGGTGATCATCTTGGCGCCGTGCCGGATGATTCCCTGCTTCTCCACCGCCGTGCCGACCATGAACCCGGGTACGTCGGACAGGAAGAGAAGCGGCACGTTGAAGGCGTCGCACAGCTGCACGAACCGCGTCGCCTTGTCGGCCGTGTCGACGAACAGCACCCCGCCCTTGAACATCGAGTTGTTGGCGACGACGCCGATCACCTGTCCGTCGAGCCGCGCGAAGCCGACCGTGAGCTCCTTCGCCCACAGGGCCTGGATCTCGAACAGAGATCCCTCGTCGACCAGCCCCTTGATGTAGCGGCGCATGTCGAAGGCCTGGCGGTCACTCGGTGGGACCAGCGCCCGCAGGTCCACCGACGCGGGCTCGGCGGCCTCGGCGGCGGGCGGCTCACCGAGGTGGTTCGAGGGCAGGTAGGACAAGTAGCGGCGCACGGTCTCGATGGCCTCGGCGTCGGACTTCACCAGGAAGTGTCCGACGCCGCTTTCGGTGCAGTGGACGCGGGCCCCGCCCATCTCCTCCAGCGTCGTCTTCTCCCCGGTGACCATCTCCACCATGCGGTCGGACCCGAGGTACATCGACGCGTTGCCCTCGACCATGACGACCACGTCGCAGAACGCGGGGATGTAGGCGCCGCCGGCCGCGGAGGGGCCGAAGAGGGCGCAGGCCTGCGGGATGGAGCCACTGGCCCGCACCTGGTTCCAGAAGATCTTCCCGGCACCGCGGCGCCCCGGGAACAGGTCGACCTGGTCGGTGATGCGCGCGCCGGCTGAGTCCACCAGGTAGACCATCGGGACGCCGGTCCGATAGGCGGTCTCGATGATGCGGATGATCTTCTCGACGGTCCGGGCTCCCCATGAGCCGGCTTTCACGGTGGAGTCGTTGGCCATGAGCGCGACCGGGCGACCGTCCACAGTCGCCGTACCCGTCACCACCCCGTCGGCGGGGAGGTCACCGGCGAGGACGTTGGCGTAGAGACCGTCCTCGACGAACGAGCCTTCGTCGACGAGCAGCGCCACCCGCTCGCGGGCGAAGAGCTTGCCCTTGGCCGCGTTCGCCACGTGGTACTTCTCCGCACCGCCGGCCATGACGCTCGCCTGCAGCTCGGCGAGATGCGGGTGCCCTGGCTCGTCGTGGATCGGATCGTCAGTGCTCACGCGACGGGAGAGTACGGGGCGCGGGGGGAGTCAGCCGACCGGGATGGTGCGGGTGCGCGGCCCGGCGCGCAGAACCTGCGACGGCAGGGTGCGGCCGACCAGTCGCTCGGCCTCGCGGGCCGCTCCGATCATGGCCTCGAGATCGACCCCCGTCGCGACGCCCATGTCCTCGACCATGTGCACCAGCTCCTCGGTCGCGATGTTGCCCGTCGCGCCCGGTGCGTAGGGGCAGCCGCCCAGACCTCCGACGGAGGCGTCGAAGTCACTGACTCCGAGCTGGAGCGCGGCGAGGACGTTGGCCAGCCCGGTGCCGCGGGTGTTGTGGAAGTGCAGGTTGACACCCGCGTCGGGGTTGGCCATGCGCATCTCGCCGACCAACGCGGTGACCCGCGGTGGGGTGGCCATGCCGGTGGTGTCTCCGAAGCCGATGCTGTCCGCGCCGTCCCGCACCGCCCGGCCTGCGACAGCGACAACGCGGGAGACGGGTACGTCGCCTTCGTAAGGACAGCCCCAGGCGGTGCTCACGATCACCTGGCAGGTGGCTGCGCGGTCATGCGCCAGTGCGATGACCTGCGCGATCTCGTCGAGCGACTCCTCGGTGGAGCGGTTCACGTTCTTGCGGTTGTGGGTGTCGCTCGCGCTGACCACGACCTCGATCTCGTCGAAGCCGGCTTGCAGTGCGCGCTCCGCGCCGCGGAGGTTGGGCACGAGCGCTGAGTAGCGCACACCGGGCACCCGTTCGATGCCGGACCACACCTCGTCGGCGTCGGCCATCTGCGGGATGGCCCGCGGGTGCACGAAGGAGACCGCTTCGATGCGCTGCACCCCCGTGTGGGAGAGCGCGTCGATGAGCGCGACCTTGGATGCGGTGGAGATCGGGTCCTCGTTCTGGAGCCCGTCGCGGGGGCCGACCTCGCGCAGGCTGATGCGCTCCGGCAGGTCGCTCACCCGGCCTCGCCTTCCGGCGGGTCGATAACGTGCCCGGTCTGCGCCTCCACCTGGCGGTACACCTCGCGCTGCACCGTCTCGACTCGGGGAACCGAGCTCAGCACCAGCTGTCCGCGTTCACCCGCGGATTCGATGACCAGCGTTCCGCAGCCGAGCATCCGGTCGATCACGCCGTGGGAGAACGACGCGTCGTTCACCCGGGTCAGCGGCATGTCCCGTCCCTGCCTGGACAGGATGCCGCTGCGGGTGATCAGCCTGCGCGTGGTCAGCACGTAGAGCGTGGTGCGCCAGCGCAGGAACGGGATCACGGCCCAGAAGAGCAGCGCCAGCACGCCTGCGACCGCGACCACCCAGCGGAAGAAGTCCTGGAAGCGGCCCTCAGGGATGACGGCGATCAGATAGCTGCCCAAGCCGACGACGAGCGGCACCGACAGGGCAGGCAGCAGCAGCGCCTTCCAGTGGGGGTGCAGCTCGAGGACGATCTCCTCATCTTCGCCGAGCAACCGCCGGGGGTATGCCATGACCAGATCGTGTCACGCCGAGCGCACGTGCTCCACGTCGCCGCTGCTCACCGCGGTCACCGTCCCGTCGTCGCTGCGGACGAGCAACCGCCCGTCCGGATCGACAGCGTCGCCGGCACCCTCGAGGACCCCGCCTCCCGTCAACGTGACCCGCACCCGGGAGCCGAGGGTGACGCAGGCGGCGGCGTACTCGCTCCGCAGCTCAGCGCTGCTCCCATCGCGCAGCCCCCACCCGTCGTACGCGTTCCCCAGACTGCGCAGCGCAGCGCGAAACAGGGTGTCGCGATCGATCACCGGCGACTCCTCGATCGCCAGCGACGTCGCCTGCGGCGGGAGCTCCTCCGGGCGCGACGTCACGTTCACGCCGATGCCGAGGACGACCGCGTCGCCGCTGACCTCCGCGAGCACCCCGGCGAGCTTGCGACCACCGACCAGCAGGTCGTTCGGCCACTTCAGGCCGACAGCGAGCTCGGTCAGCGCGACAAGGGACTGCTGAAGCGCGAGGCCGGCCAGCAGCGGAAGCCACGACCAGGTCGCGCGGGGAGCGCTCGGACGCAGAAGGACGGAGAAGGTCAGCCCGGCGCGCGCCGGGGACGTCCAGCTGCGGTCGAGGCGGCCGCGGCCGGCGTCCTGGTGCTCCGCGACCACGACCAGACCCTGGGCGACGCCATCGCGTGCCGCGGCGGCGACGTCGGCGTTCGTGGACTGCGTCCGTTCCAGGACCCGCAGCTCGGTCCACACCGACCCCTCGTGCAGCAGCGCCCGGCGCAAGCCACGCTCGGAGAGCGGAGGGCGCTCGAGGTCCGAGTACGGCGAGCTCACTCGGGAACCGTAGGCGTTGTGTGACCATCGGACCGTGGCCGGCCGGGGGAGGACGACAGCGCTTCTGCTTGTGCTGGCCGCAGTCGCGCTGTCGGCCTGCGAGGTGAGCAGCGGGCCACGGGACCGCTCCATCGACGCGACACCTCAGACCGGCGACGTCGTCGTCCGGGGAACGCTGGTTGCACCCGATGCCCGCGAGGTCTCCGGTCGCAAGGTCTCCGCGGTGCGGATCAAGACCGGCGGCGACCTGCTCACCGACCTGTTCACCACCGTCTTCACCGGTGGCCTGGCGAGCCTCGGATGCCTGGGCGGCGACGGGCCGCTCGAGTTCTGCCGTGTCGGTGACTACTCGACCCAGACCACGACGGGCGGTGCATTCGCGTTCCGGCTGCGCGCCGGGGACGTCACCTCGAGCGGCGGCCGGCGGCGGGCCTTGGACATCTCGACCGGTCTGTCCCCGGCCGCCGGTGAGATCACCGGCCCGATCGTGTCGGTGCGCGTGCAGCCGAAGGAAGGCGACACGGCCTTGAGCCTCGGCAAGCTGGCCGTCTGGGACGGGGCGGTGCAGGCCGCGGGCGCCGAGGTCGCCACCTTGAGCTGGACAGAGCCCCCGGGCACTGGGGCGGTGAACGTCCGGCTGGAGGAGCAGAGCCGCGGGCTGCACATCAGCCTGGCCAACGCGTCGCGACCGGCAGTCCTCGACGCCCGAGTGCTCGAGGACAGCCACCCGACGATGACCGTCGGCGCGAACGGACGCATCTCGGGACGCAAGGCGGTCTGGTTGTCGGCCGGACGCCAGGTGACCGGTGCGGCGGGCGCTCCTGCCTCGCGGGACGTCGGCTGCTCCGTCACGCTCGCAGCAGG
>JAVEEJ010000264.1 GCA_030840515.1 Frankiaceae bacterium
TCAACCGCTACACCGAGACCGAGCCCAACCCGCTGCTGGCGGACCTCGACGCCGCGATCCAGAGCGTCGACCCGGCGGTGGAGGCGCAGGCCAGCGCAGCGGTTCGTGAGTGGCGCGCACAGCGTGACGCCGGCGCCGTGGACGAGGCGATCCGGGCGCTGCGCGACGCCGCGAAGACCGACGAGAACCTCATGGCCGCGACATTGCGGTGCGCCCGGGTCGGGGTGACCACCGGGGAGTGGGCGGGGGCGCTGCGCGAGGTCTTCGGTGAGTACCGCGGGCCGACCGGCGTCTCGGGGGCGGTGAGCCCAGGCGGCACCGCGGGCCAGGACGTGCTGGAGGTGAGGGCCGCCGTACGCGCCGCCTCAGAGGCTCTCGGCCGTCCGCTGCGCTTCCTCGTGGGCAAGCCCGGGCTCGACGGGCACTCCAACGGCGCCGAGCAGATCGCCGTGCGCGCGCGGGACTGCGGCTTCGAGGTCGTCTACCAGGGGATCCGGCTCACGCCGGCGCAGATCGTGTCCGCGGCGGTGGAGGAGGACGTGCACGTCGTCGGCCTGTCGATCCTGTCGGGGTCGCACAAGGAGCTGGTGCCCGAGGTGATCGCGGGGCTTCGCGAGGCGGGGATGGAGGACGTGCCCGTCATCGTCGGCGGGATCATCCCCGACGCCGACGCGCGCTGGCTCCGCGAGCAGGGGGTGGCCGCGGTGTTCACCCCGAAGGACTACGGCATCACGTCGATCATGGCGCAGGTCGTGGACCTCGTGAGGGCCGCCAACGCGGTCTAGGGCAGCGGGATGCCTGCTTCGCGCAGCCGTTGGTAGAGGTAGGGCGCAAGCCACTCGCTGGCCTTCTTCGTGTAGTGGCCGCCGTCGTAGCGCATCACGATCCCGTGCTCGATCACGCCGCACACCCCGTCGGGGCACACCAGGTCGGTGACGTCGACGATTTTCACCTTGGCGGTGTGTCGCGCCGCGACGCGGTCCATGACCTTGTTGTAGGTCGCCGCGAGCTTGTCGTCAGCCACCGGGTAGTTGCAACGCGGTGCGGTCGGTGGCGAGTCGTCGAGGCAGGTGACGGCAGGACCCCGCGGAAGCATGTGAACCAGTGCGAGGTAGGCGCCTTTGCTGGTCAGCAGCTCGACCGACTTCTCCAGCTCGGCCTCGACCGAGTCGATGTGCGCCTTGGTGCCAGGGACGAGAACGGTCTTGCCGTCGGCCGCCATGGAGCGCGACTGCTCGTTGTAGGCCGTGCCGATGAACACGTCGGTCTTCCACTTGGGGCCGATGAGGTCGCGGAAGATCCCTGGCGACTTGCGGAAGCAGACGTAGTTGGCCCGCTTGTGGAGCTGTCCGTTGAGCCCCGTGGCGATGAAGCGGTGACCGATGGGACACCCACCTGCGGCGCCCTGCACGTAGGTGAAACCGTGGGTCTTGGCGAGCTGCCGCAGACCGGGGTCATACGCCTGCATGGTCGAGTCGCCAATGGTGGTGATGACGGGCGCACCCGCAGGACCCTTCACGCGCAGGCACGGCTCCGGGTCCTTCGGGCAGGCGACCACGGATCCCTGGGTGGCCTGCACGGCAATGCTGCCCTTGGTCTGCGGCCGCGTGGAGGCGTAGGCAGCCGTGGAGAGCAAGCCGAGGGCCACGACGAACGCGAGTACGGTGCGCGCGCTGTTGCGCCGGATCCACGGGACCTTTCCGCTGCGAATCGGGCGTTCGAGCAGGTAGAAGCTGGCGGCGGACACGGCCAGTGTGAGCGCGATCCGGGCCACCGTCAGCACGCGCTTCTCGGTGCCCGTGGCGTCGTCCGGCAGGTGGAGCCAGAGCAGGATCGGCCAGTGCCAGAGGTAGACGCCATAGGAGATGCGCCCGAGCCAGGCGACCGGCGCTATCGACAGCAGCCGCGCCACGGGACCGGTGGGGGCCCGCTCCACGCCCGCGATGAGCGCGGCGGTGAACAGCGCGGCGAGCAGCGCCCCGCCCTTGTAGTAGTAGGAGGCCTGGTCGAAGTAGCGGTTGAAGCACACCACCAGGGAGCCCAGGCCCAGGATCGAGACAGCAGTCCACGTGAGGCCAGCGCCCCGTGCCTTCTGCAACCCGAACAGCGCGACCGCGAGCAGCACGCCGACCAGCAACTGCTGGGCGCGCCCGTCCGATCCGTAGTACGCCCGGGAAGGAGCGGCCGGGTCGAAGGTGTGCGCCATCGCCCAGACCGAGGCCGCCGTAGCCGCCGCGAGCAGGACGAGCAGCACCCAGCGCCTGCGCAGGGCGCCAAGGCGCAGGGCGATGAGAAGCAGGACCGGCCACACGAAGTAGAACTGCTCCTCGATGGCCAGCGACCAGGTGTGCCGCAGCGGCGAGGCCCCCGAAAGACCCGCGAAGTAGGACTGGTCGCTGGCGATGAAGTGCCAGTTCGCGTAGTAGAACAGGGCCGCGATCATGTCTCTGAAGCGGTCATGCAGCTGCAGCGACGAGGAGTAGAGCACCGTTGCGACCGACACCACCAGCACGACGAGGCCGAGCGCGGGGAACAGGCGGCGGAGCCGGCGCAGGTAGAAGCCGCTCAGCGAGATCCGGTCCCGGGTGGCGTACTCGGTCAGCAGGATCGAGGTGATCAAGTAGCCGGACAGCACGAAGAACACGTCCACACCGAGGAATCCGCCGCGCAGCGAGTTGAACCCGAAGTGGTAGGCGACGACCGAGCTCACCGCGATGGCCCGGACGCCGTCGAGCGCCGGCCGGTAACCCTCGGGGTTGCGCTCGTGAGTGGCCCGAGCCTGCGGATCGGTCGGACGCGGCGTGGTGACGGTGGTCTCGCCCACGGCTACTCCGTGCTCAGCCCGAGCAGGGCCCCGGCGTCGAGCGTGAGCACACTGCCCGTCATCGGAAGCGGCCGCTCCTGGTCGATGAGCAGCTCGACGGCCCGGGCGATGTCAGCCGGGTCGATGACCGTGTGCAGCGGAATGGCCGTAGCGAGCTTGGTGAAAGCCTGCTCGACGGTGCCGTCCTCGGGGCGGCGGGCGAAGCCCTCACGGAGCATCGGGGTGTCCACCGCGCCCGGCCGGATCGCGTTGACCCGGACCTCGGGTGCCAGGTCGAGCGCAGCGGCGCGCACCCAGCCCTCCAGCGCGGCCTTGCTCGTGGCGTAAGCGGCCATCGACCGCGTCGTGGCCACGGCGTGCACGGATGAGATGACCACGACCGACCCGCCGTGGGTGCGCAAGGGCTTCAGGGTTCCGGCGACGAGTCGCTCGATGGCGAGCAGGTTCACCGCGAGGACGCGCCACCAGTCCGCGTCCGCCACCTCTCCGGCGGCCCCCAGCGTCTGGGTCGCGGCGCAGTGCACGAGGGCGCTGACCTCGCCGAGCGCGACGGCCGCGGCGGCCGCGTCGGCGATGGCGACCTCGTCGGCCAGGTCACACCGTCGGTGAGTGACGCCAGGGGTCGGCGTACTCGGATCCGTCAGGTCCAGACCGAGCACCTGCCAGCCGCTCGCTGCCAGCAGCTGCGCAGTGGACTGCCCGATGCCGCTGGAGGAGCCGGTGACGATCGCGACTTTCGCCATGGCTCAGCGCGGTTCCGTGAACAGGTGGGCCAGCAGGTTCTCGACCGCCCGGGCACTGGTGCGCTGCACCGCCTCGCGGGTGTTGCTGCCGTTGTGCGCGCCGAGGATCACGTTGTCCATGGTGCGCAGCGGGGAGTCCATGGGAAGCGGCTCGACTTCGAAGACGTCGAGAGCGGCCGCCGACAGGTGACCGGAGCGCAGCGCCTCGATGAGCGCGTCCTCGTCGATCAGCGGTCCGCGACCGGTGTTGATCACCTTGGCCCCGCGCTTCATGATGCCGAGGGTGCGCTCGTTCACCATGTGACGGCTCTGGGGTGTCAGTGGCGCGTTGAGCGAGACGTAGTCGCTCCGCGCGAAGAGGTCGTCGAGCTCG
>JAVEEJ010000036.1 GCA_030840515.1 Frankiaceae bacterium
CGCACGCGCGCGAGGGCTTCGGCGACGGTGGCGTCGGGGGCGAGTACGACGGGCTCACTGGTCATGAGCCCACCGGCGGTGTCCTCGGAGTAGATGAGCAGCCGTCGGACCGGCTCGGCCTCTTCCGGCTCCATGAGCTCGAGCAGACGCTGCGCGTCGGCTTCGGGCATCTCGGCGAGCAGGTCGGCGGCGTCGTCGGGCCCCATCGCCTCGAGCACGTCGGCCGCGCGCTCACTCTCGAGCTCGACGATGATCTCGACCTGCTCGTCCTCCGGCAGCTCCTCGAGCACGTCCGCCAGCCGCTCGTCGTCGAGCTGGCGCGCGACCTCACCCCGTCGCTTCGCCGTCATCTCGTGCATGACGTGGGCGAGGTCGGCCGGGTTGAGGTCCTCGAAGGTCTGCAGCAGCGACTCGGCGCCCTGCGCGTCTCCGGAGTCCAGTCGCAGGCCGTCGACCTGGTCCCAGTCGAACGTCGTCACCTGGCCGCGTCGCCGGATTCCCGTCGTACCCGTCTTCAACGCCACACGGGTCAGCAGCCAGTCGCGGCTGCGCTGCTGCTCCATCGCGACGTCGACGATCGTTCCTGCGGCCTCGCCGGCGCGCACCTGCCGGTCGAGTAGCTCGGTCAGCACCATCGTCTCGCTGCTGCGCTGCTCGAACCGGCGCATATTCACCGTGCCCGTGATGATCACGGCGTCGGCGTCGATGCTCGTCACCCGACCCATCGGGACGAACACCTGGCGCCGCGGCTGGACCTCCACCGTCATGCCGAGCACGCGGGGCGGCTGGCGGTCGGTGCGCAGGGTCACGACGACGTCGCGCAGCCGGCCGACACGGTCACCGCTGGGGTCGAGCACAGCAGTGCCGGCCAGCCGGGCGATGAAGACCCTCGTCGGCGCGCCGCTCACAAGACCGTGCCATCTACGCTGCGCGGCTCCGCTCCGCTTTGCTGCTCGCTCACGCTGCGAGGCTACCGCCGGTGATCGCCCGCGCCCCGCATTAGGCGAGGGGGCGGCGGTAGCGCGGACGGCCGATCCAACGCGGCATCGGCACCGCGCTACGGGCCGGGCTGCCCGGAGGCTCGGCGGCCCCGCTGTCGGAGGACAGCGCCCCCGGCTCTTCGAGCAGCTCACCGGTCGGGCGGATCCGGGTCACGATCGACTCGCTGGCCCAGCGCAGCGGTTGGCGCTCCCCGTCCGGCGGGTTGAGGCGGGCGGCATGGAGGACGGGTACGGCGGAGTCCCACTCACCACTGCCTGGCAGCACGCGCTCGACGGTGCCCACCCAGCACACGACGCGGCCGCCGGTGTCCTTGCTCTTGGCACTGACCGCAGCTTCGCGCGCTGTGGTGAGGCCGTCGATCACTTGCTCGGCTCCGCCGTGGACGACGTACACGCAGCCCTCGTGCCAGACGTACCAGACCAGTTGGGTGCGGTCCGCGCCCGGCACGTCGAGCCAGATGACACCGGAGCGCTTGGTCGCCGCTTCCACGATCGGCGGGACCTCCACCTCTTCCACGACCGACAGCCTGCCAGGATCAGCGGGTGGCTGGTGAGCGCGGTGTGCCGGCTCAGCGACCTGCCGTCGTCGCCAGGCCTTCGCGCCTTGATCTCGGGCTGATCGCCGTGGCGGTGACCGGGGTGTCAGCATCCGGTCCCCTGATCGCGGTGATGGCCGTGCCGGCTATCGCCATCGCGTTCTGGCGCAACCTCATGGCATCGGCTGTGCTGCTGCCGGTCGCGCTTGTCCGTCAGCGACCCGAGCTCCGCCGGCTGACCGGGCATGAGTGGAGGGTGCTGGTGGTGGCCGGTGCCTTCCTCGCCGCGCACTTCGCCACCTGGATCCCCTCGGTGCGGATGACGGGAGTGGCCTCCTCCACGACATTGGTGGCCTCACAGCCCGTGTGGTCGGCGCTGATCGCGCGCAGGCAAGGCCACTACGTTCCCCGCCGGGCCTGGTTCGGCATCGCGCTCGCGCTGGTGGGGGTCGCGTTCGTCTCCGGAGTGGACGTGGCCGTGTCCGGCGAGGCCGTGGCGGGCGATGTCCTCGCAGTAGCAGGCGGCGCCCTCGCCGCCGCCTACATGGCTGCCGGAGCCGAAGCGCGGCGCACCGTTTCCACCACCGTCTACACATCGGTCTGCTACGCCAGCACCGCGCTGTTGCTGCTGCCCGCCTGCCTCATCGCCGGACAGGCACTCGGCGGTTACAGCGGCACGGACTGGTGGCGACTGGTTGCGCTCACACTGCTGGCGCAGCTGCTCGGCCACTCGGTCTTCAACCGTGTCCTGAAGACCACGTCACCCACCGTGGTCTCGCTGTCGATCCTGTTCGAAGGACCAGGCGCCGCGACGATGGCCGCCATCTTCCTGCACCAGTACCCGCGGGTCGCGCAGCTTCCCGGGTTGCTGCTGCTTCTCGCCGGGGTTGCGGTGGTCATCCGGTCCGCCCGACCCGACCGCCCTGGCGACGCGGGCGAGGCCATCCCCGCTGAGTAGCCGCACCGGTCAGGTGTTGGAGTCGGTCAACGGAACGAGCCAGGACTTCAGCTCGTGGAGCCTGGTCGCGTCCAGTTCATTGGGCGTGCCGAGCCACCAATCCCAGCCGCCGTCGGTCCAGCGGTGCATGTGCGGCCAGTTCATGAAGAGGTCCCATGGCTCGTCGGAGTGGCGTCGCCGCGCGAGGCTCCCATGGAAGTCAGCCTGGAGTGACGCCTGGAACGAACCGTCAGTGGCGTTCTCGTGCAGCATGACCTCGACGGGCAGCTTCAGCTCGAGCTGACCGACGCCCTGATCGGCCAGCCAACGCGCGCGTTGAGCCATCTCCAGGTCGTGTTCCGCGCGGTGATCGCGGGGTGGGTGGGAGGGACCGTCCCACTCGAACAGCTCGTCGGACAGGTCGACATCGAGCTCGAGCTCGGTCCACTCGGTGACAGAGTCGAACCCCTCGTTGCGGTCGCTCAGGACGAGTCCGGTCTCCGCGTCCACCGTCAGCACCAAAGGGAAGAGCTTGTGGGGCGGCGGAAGCAGCTCGACCTGCCAAGCGCTGCGCCCCAGGAAGGTGGTGGACACGGGGGCAGCTGCGGGGCGCGTGAAGTCGTCTCCCCGCCACCCGTCCATCTCGCGTCGCTGCGTCAGCACGCTGTCCGGCCAACCCCAAGCGGTCGTGCGACGAGGGAAGGCGGTCGGCTCGTCCTGTCCGTCTTCCCAGACCCAGAGCGTCCCCGGGCCTTGGATCGCCAGGAGGCGACCGTCCAGCTGCTCGCGGCGGGCAAGCTCGCCGCGCATGAGCACCCGGATGTGCTCCTCTTGGTGTCGATAGCGACCGTCGCCGGGGATCTCGAGGTCGGCGGGCTCGTCGTCGTCGGCCGGCTCCGCTTCGCGATGGCGCACCACGCCGCGCATCGAGCGGTCGAGTCCCTCACCGACTGCCATGAGTGCCACCAACTGCGCGAAGCTGATCTCCTGGTCTGGCATCCGTGGAGTATGGCGATCGAGCCGCCGGGTCGGTGTCAGCCGCGAGGACGCGCCGGGTCGCGAACCCGTTCAACGTCGAGGAACTGCGCGAGACGTCGCGGGTTGGCGAAGGCCAGCCCGTCGACGTGACGCCGACTCATGACGACGACACCGTCCACGTTTTGACGGTGCGCGCGGATGTCGATGTCCAACTGGATCGTGAAGCCCGCGTCACGGAGCACCCGGCGGACCGCGACCGTGGGCCGCGCGCCGAACGGGTAGATCAGCGTGTCGACCGGGCCGAGGAGGTCGCCAACGAGGGCGGCCCACCGGGAGGTGTCGCGCGTCGCCGTCCGGACCGATGCACGTGACAGGTCGATGTGCCCGAACGTGTGGCTGGCGAACGTCCAGCCCGTCTCGCGCAGCCGTGCGGCGACAGCCGCGACCCGCGCCCGCGCTGCGGGGTCGGTCAGGTCGTGCTCGCCGAGCAGGCCCTCGTAGCCCGTGACAGCGATGACGCCCTTCGCACCGTCCGCCGAGAGCTCCGGATGGCGGGCGACCGCGGCCTCAACCAGCGGCACGACGTCCTGGTCCGTGAGCCGCGGTCCGGTGCCGTCGTCGTACTCGGCCTTCACTTCGCCTTGCCCGTCGAGCACCAGGCGTGAGGCGAGGCCGCGCCCTGCGAAGTAGGCGTAGTAGTTGACGTCGTCTTCGGAAAGCACCAGGGGCCGGCGTCCGACGGGAACGCGGACCTGGCCCAGTGCCGCGCGATGCGCGTCGACCAGCGTCCACCCGTTGCGCCAGAGCTGCTCGAGCATCGCCCGAAACTCGCGCGCCGTCACGAAGTAGTCGCGGAACCCCTGACCCAGGCGGTCGCTGGTGAAAGCGAGCTGCGGCTCGAGTACCAGTGGGTGGACGAACAAGCCCTCAACGGGTCCGTGCCAAGCCACCAGCGGGGGCTCCGGGGCGGCGGTCGCCACGGGCGTCGCGGGGATCGGAGCCGGCGTCTGCCCGAGCGCGATCGACGGCGCGTCTGACAATTGCCGGCTCGTGGTGAACAGCCCGTCGACGGCAAGCCACACCAGCGCCATGGTGATGACGGTCGCGAGTACGACGGGCATCGCGACCCGCCGTCTGCTGCCGAACCGCCGCGACCTCATGGCACCTCCGCACCTTGAGACGCCGCAGGGGGCCTAAAGGTTGGCTGTGACGGACCTGGCTAGCCTTGCCCCACCAGGTAGCCGAACAGCGTCCGGAGGACCCATGGCCGTCTCGCGTGCTCGCCGATCCTGCCTCGCAGTTCCCGGCTCCAGCCCGAAGATGCTCGGCAAGGCACAGGGGCTCCCCGCCGACCAGATCTTCCTCGACATCGAGGACTCGGTGGCGCCGCTCGCTAAGGCCGAGGCGAGGTCCAACATCGTCAGCGCTCTCAACGAGGGCGACTGGACCGGCAAGACCCGCGTGGTCCGGGTGAACGACTGGACGACGCAGTGGACCTACGCGGATGTGATCGCCGTCGTCGAGGGTGCGGGGTCGAACCTCGACTGCATCATGTTGCCCAAGGTGCAGACCGCAGACCAGGTCGTTGCGCTCGACCTGCTGCTCACGCAGCTGGAGAAGTCCAACGGGCTCGAGGTCGGCCGCATCGGCATCGAGGCGCAGATCGAGAACGCGCTCGGCCTGATCAACGTCGACGCGATCGCTACGGCGAGCCCGCGCATCGAGACGATCATCTTCGGCCCGGCGGACTTCATGGCGAGCATCAACATGAAGTCACTCGTGGTGGGGGAGCAGCCGCCGAGCTATGACGTGGGCGACGCCTACCACTACATCCTGATGCGCATCCTCATGGCGGCGCGTGCCCACGACCTGCAAGCCATCGACGGCCCCTACCTCCAGATCAAGGACGTCGACGGTTTCCGTCGCGTAGCGGGCCGATCCGCGGCGCTCGGCTTCGACGGCAAGTGGGTGCTGCACCCCGGCCAGATCGATGCCGCCAACGAGGTCTACTCGCCGACACCGGAGGACTACGACCACGCCGAGCTGATCCTCGACGCCTACGACTACTACACCTCTGAGGCGGGCGGAAAGCGCGGGGCGGTCATGCTCGGCGACGAGATGATCGATGAGGCCTCGCGCAAGATGGCGCTCGTCGTGGCTGCAAAGGGCCGCGCGGCTGGATTGGCCAGGACGAGCAAGTTCGAGCCACCGACGGAGTAGCCGGCCAGGCCTAGGAGCGGTATCCGTCGATGTCGAACCACAGGTTCGCTGAGGTGTCGCCGATCGTCTCCACCGCCACGACGCAGTAGGGGATGCCGACCCCGGCGGTCACCACCCATCCGGTGGGGAACGTCAGCTGCTGGCCCCCATTCGCGGCGACGGCCAGGTGCTCCGCGCCCAGGAAGGTCCACCCGTTGGTCTGCGCACTCGCGCTGCAGGAAGTGGTGTTGTTGGCCGGCCGGGACCAGGCCTGCAACTCCACGAAGTCCGGCGCTGTGCCGTTGTTCCGACCCACGATCGACGTCACGGTGAGGCGAGTTGCCCCTGTCCCTCCGGATACCAGGCTCGAGCTCGAACTGCCCGGGTAGAAGAAGACGCCTTTGTGGAAGGGCGTCGAGGGTCCTAGCGGGCGCTCGCCGAGCGTCCCCCCGACTCGCAGCGAGCCCGCGTCGACCCGAGCCTGCGAATGCGTGACGCCGTCCGCGATCGTCACGAACGAGGTGGCGGCGATGACCGCGGTGGGCGCGAGTACGACGGCGGCACAGGCGGCCACCACCATGACCGTGATCTGCTTGCCGGTAAACCTGCTCATGGCGCCCTCCGCTCGTCGAACGACTCCTAGCGAGCGTAGGGGTCGACGCCCCCCAGCGGTGCCCAGTGAGAGGGTTGCTCTGTGGAGGGGGTCGCCGGGTTGGTGGAGTTGCTCAGCCGGCGCGGGACGCTCGAGGTCATCGGGGCACTGGAAGGACCTTCACTCACGTCGCGGGCGCTTGAACGTCGGCTGCATCCGCTCAGCCCCAGCGTGGTCGCGCAGCGGGTGCATGAGCTGCGCGACCTCGGGGCCGTCGAGGTGGTGCCTGAGAACGACGAGCTGCGCCTGTCAGGAAAGGGCCGGCGCCTGCAGGGCGAGCTAGCGCGGCTCGCCCGGTGGCTCGAGGGCTAGCCGACCTTGGTGCAGGAGGGCGCGCCGAGCGTGTACGCGGATCCGCCGTCAGAGATGTCGAACTGCAGCAGCAGCCCGCCAAGCGGCACCCTGGTGCCGTTGACGTCCTGAGAAGGCACGGCGCCCTGACCCAGGATGCGCTCGACCTTCGCGGTGGCGCCCTTGATGACGGTGCCCTTGGCGATCTTGCCCATCTTGGCCAGTGCGCTCATCGGCACGTTGATGCGGATCTCGCCGCTGGCGGGCGTGACGGAGCCGGTGACGTCCGCGTCCTTGTAGCTGGTGTTGATCCCTGACGTGGGGTCAGCGGCGCGGTGCCCGAGGATGTACTGCACACCCTGCGGGTAGGTGCGGGCGGCGACGAAGACCTCGTCGTAGGCGCTTCCCTTGGGGGTGAAGCTCACGGAGTAGACGCGACCGGGAGCCCACTGCGGGTCGGGGTAGGCCAGCGCCTTCGTGCGGATGAGCACGGTCATGGTTTGGGCGTTGCTCGCGATGTCCCCGCCGACCACGTCGTCGGAGTCACTGCCCGGCACGTTGTTGTAGGTGGCGTCACCCGCTCCGTCGGTGATGACCTTGCAGCTGACCTTCACCGGCTTGGGCTTCGGGGTCGCGGCGTTGGCTCCGCCGATCGCGAGGCTGGTAAGCGCCGTGAGGGCGGTGAGGGCAATGACGGTGCGGCGCATGGCGAGACTCCTGAACGCTGGGGTGAGTGTTGTGGTCGTGCGGCAGAGCGCTGGGTCAGCCGACCTTGGTGCAAGAAGGAGCGCCGAGCGTGTAGGGCTTGGAGCCGTCAGAGATGTCGGCCTGGTAGCGGAAGCCGCCGAGCGGGATCCGGTTGCCGTTCACGGTCTGTGAGGCGACGACGCCCTGGCCGGCGAGCCGCTCGACGGTGGCGCTGGCGCTCTTGATGACCGTGCCCTTGGTGGCCTTGCCGAGCTTGGCGAGCGCGGCCATCGGCGCGGTGATCCGGATCTGGCCCTTAGCGGTGTCGATGGAGCCCGTGACAGCCAGGTCGTAGATGTTGGAGGAGCTGCCCAGCGGCGGCAGGGTCTCGCGGTGGCCGAGGTGGTACTGGACGCCCTGCGGGAACGTGCGAGCGGCGAGGAAGATCTCGTCCGCTGAGCTGCCCTTGAGAGTGAAGTTGACGTTGTAGGCCCGTCCGAAGACCCACTGCGGGTCGGGGTAAGCCAGCGCCTTGAGCTGCAGCACCACGGTGATCGACTTGGCGTTGCTGGCCATGTCAGCCCAGAGCAGGTCGTCACTGTCATCGCCCGGCAGGGGTGCCGGAGTCTGGACGGCGACGTCACCGGCCGGGTCGGTCATGATCTTGCAGCTGACCTTGCTCGCGGCGTCGGCGCCACCCACGGTGAGACCGGCGGCGGTGGCGAGAACGGCGAGGACGATGGCGGTGCGACGCATGACGAGCTCCTGGCTGGCTGGGGTCTTCTTGGGCCGAGTCTTCGCCGTACTCGCACGAATCCCTTCCCTGACCCACCGCATAACGAGACCGAGCCTGCCGGGATACTCACTGGTAACTCGGCCCGTACGGGAAGGACCGCCATGCCCCGGCTTGCGCAGACTGAGGGACTCAGCGACATCCAGCGCGAGATCCTCTCGACCGTCCGCAGCTTCGTCGAGAAGGAGATCCTTCCCTACGCGACGGACCTCGAGCACAAGGACGAGTTCCCCGAGGCCATCGTCGAAGGCATGCGGGAGATGGGCCTGTTCGGCCTGATGATTCCGGAGGAGTACGGCGGCCTCGGTGAGTCGCTGCTGACCTACGCACTCGTCGTGGAGGAGATCGCCCGCGGCTGGATGAGCGTGAGCGGCGTGATCAACACCCACTTCATCGTCGCCTACATGCTGAAGCAGCACGGCACCGACGAGCAGAAGAGCCGGCTGCTTCCGTTGATGGCGACCGGTGAGCTGCGCGGCGCCTTCTCGATGAGCGAGCCAGGCTGCGGTTCGGACGTCGCGGCCATCACGAGCAAGGGCGTGCGTGACGGCGACGAGTACGTCCTCGACGGCCAGAAGATGTGGCTCACTAACGGTGCCCGCGCCGGCATCGTCGCGACGTTGGTGAAGACCGACGAGGGTGGTGACTCGGTCTACAAGAACATGACGACGTTTCTCATCGAGAAGGAGCCTGGCTTCGGTGAGACCGCGCCCGGGATCACCATCCCCGGCAAGATCGAGAAGATGGGCTACAAGGGCGTCGAGACCACGGAGATGGTGCTGCAGGGCGCCCGAGTTCCGGCGGCGTCGATTCTCGGCGGTGACGAGGGCCGCGGTAAGGGCTTCTACCAGATGATGGACGGCATCGAGGTCGGCCGCGTCAACGTCGCCGCGCGCGCCTGCGGCATCTCGATCCGCGCCTTCGAGCTCGCCATCGCCTACGCACAGCAGCGCGTGACCTTCGGCAAGCCGTTGACCGGTCACCAGGCCATCCAGTTCAAGCTGGCGGAGATGGCGACCAAGGTCGAGGCGTCGCACGCCCTGATGGTCAACGCAGCGCGGCTCAAGGACGCCGGTCAGCGCAACGACGTCGAGGCGGGCATGGCCAAGCTGCTCGCGTCGGAGTACTGCGCCGAGGTGACTCAGGAGTCGTTCCGGATCCACGGCGGCTACGGCTACTCCAAGGAGTACGAGATCGAGCGACTCATGCGCGAGGCGCCATTTCTGCTCATCGGAGAGGGAACGTCTGAGATCCAGAAGACCATCATCAGCCGCGGTCTGCTCAAGGACTACAAGCTCTGAGCGAGGGTGTCGGCGTCGGTCCGCATCCGCAGCCGTGGCCTGCCGACGAGCGGCTTGACGCGGAGCTGCTGGCGCGCGGTGATGCGCGCAACGTCGTCGACCGCTACCGCTACTGGCGGCGCGAAGCGATCGTCGCTGACCTCGATGGCCGCCGGCACCCCTTCCATGTGGCGATAGAGAACTGGCAGCACGACTTCAACATCGGCGCCGTCGTGCGCAACGCGAACGCCTTCCTCGCCGCCGAGGTGCACATCGTCGGCAACCGCCGGTGGAATCGGCGCGGTGCCATGGTGACCGACACCTATCAGCACATCCGCCACCACGACTCCGTCGAACAGCTTGCGGACTGGGCGTCCGACCGAGCCCGCCCGGTGCTCGGGATCGACCTGCTGCCGGGCTCCACGTCGATCCTCGACGCCGAGCTGCCGCGCGAGTGCGTCTTCCTGTTCGGCCAGGAGGGCCCCGGTCTGAGCGCGGCCGCCCGCTCGCTCGTCGAGCAGGTGCTGCACATCCCGCAGTTCGGCTCGACCCGGTCGATCAACGCCGGCGTGGCTTCGGGCATCGCCATGGTCGAGTGGGTCCGCCGGCACGCCTCCCCGTAGCGCCTGGCAAGCCCCGCCTCGCGACGAGTGGCGGGTTAGGGCGGGCAAATCGGCCTTCGCCACCGCCACAACCTGCCACTCGCCGTCGAGATGGCCGTTTGTGGTCGGCGTACTCGCGTCCAGACGCTCACGGGCCGAAGCGGAGCCATGGGCCGGCGGTCCTGAGTACCGTGCGGGCGTGTCTGACCTGCTGATCCACCTGGAGGCGCATCTCGTGGCCGCCCTCGGCGAGCCGTCGGGTCGGGCCAGCGTCACCTTCCTCGGGACCGAGCAGATCGACGTGCTGCGCTTCACCACGTCTGCCGGGGACCTGACCCGCTACGCCACGGTGGGCATGGCCCGTTACCCCATGACCGATCCGACCGCTGCGGTCATCGATGGCAGCGGCCCTCGCGCAGAGCTGCTGCTCAGCCTGGCCACGCCGCGCGACGAGGTGTTCCGCGCGCTTGCGGTGCTCGCCGCCGCACCCGTCGTCGAGGGCTTGGTGATCACACCCGGGGCCAGCCTGGCGTTGGGCGAACCGCTTTGGCCCGGATCCGGCTTCCAGGACGTGCTTGTCGCTGAGCCCGGCGGACTGGTCCCCGACCTGGAGCTCGACTCACAGACTCGGGTGGGGTTCTTCCCGGTGCTGCCGATGACAGCTGCGGAAGCTGCGTGGAAGCGGGTGCACGGGGCGACCGCCCTGCGAGAGCGCTGGCTTTCCCAACGCACGGATCTGCGCGATCCCCTACGCCCAGCAGTGGCGCTCTCATGACCCTGCCCGACCTGCTGCGGCAACAGGCCCAGGGCTGTCGCGAGCTCGGCTCCCCCCTGTATGGCCGGCTGCTTAGCCGCGTCGCCGATGACGTCGAGCGCGGGGGAGTGTTCGCGGGGATCTTCGCCGGTCACGAGGACGACAGGGCTCGTTCGGCCGTCGGCCTTCGACTGCTCGGTGCCGTGCACCGGCTCGTCCTGGAGGGACGGGCGCCCGACCTTGCCGCGCACTACCCGTCCGTTGGGGGTGTGCCGGGCGACGGCCTCTGGGAGGTGTTCCGCGCCGCCGCCGTCGAGCACGAGGCCGACGTACGCGCGCTCCTGGAAATCCCTCCCCAGACCAACGAGGTGGGTCGCGCAGCTGCCTTGGTCGGTGGGCTGATGCGCCTGCACGATCAGACGGGCCTGCCCATCAGGCTGCTCGAAATCGGGTCGTCAGGCGGTCTGAACCTCAACGCTGACCGGTTCCGCTACGACCTCTCCCCGGCGCGCTGCATCGGCGACCGCCACAGTCCGGTTCGGCTCGATCGCCCGTGGAAGGGCGACGAGAGCGCCTGGCCCGCAGGCGAGATCCCGGCGATCGTGGAGCGCGGCGGGTGTGATCCGGACCCGGTTGATACGAGTACGGCGGAGGGCCAGCTCACGGTGACGTCGTACGTGTGGGCCGACCAGGTCACGCGCTTCGAGCGGCTGCGCGCGGCGCTGGACGTGGCGCAGCGCCACCCGCCGGGGGTGGACCGGGCGACCGCGGGGGAGTGGCTGCGCGATCGGCTGCGGCCGGAGCCGAGCGTCGTCACGGTGCTCTGGCACAGCGTGGTGTGGCAGTACCTGAGCGATGACGAGCGGGCCGCCGTGAACGCCGTACTCGCATCCGCCGGCGCGGCAGCGACCGCCTCCGCACCCGTTGCCCACCTGAGCCTGGAGCCCGGCGGGAAGCTCTACGTGGACAAGTTCGCCTTCGTCGTCACGCTGCGGACGTGGCCCCACGCTCCGGAGCCGCAGGTCATCGCGACGGCAGCCGGTCACGGCCCTCCGGTGGTCTGGCGCTAGCGTCTGCGCCATGCAATTTGGCCGGTACTACGAGGAGTTCGAGGTCGGTGCTGTCTACAAGCACTGGCCGGGCAAGACGGTGACCGAGTACGACGACCACCTGTTCTGCCTGCTGACGATGAACCACCACCCGCTGCACCTCGACGCCCACTACGCCGAGGAGACCACGCAGTTCGGGACGAACGTCGTGGTCGGCAATTACGTGTACTCGATCCTGCTCGGCATGTCGGTGCCGGACATCTCCGGCAAGGCGATCGCCAACCTCGAGATCGAGTCGCTGCGGCACGTGGCGCCGACGTTCCACGGCGACACGCTCTACGGCGAGACGACCGTGCTCGACAAGTGGGAGTCCACGTCGAAGGACGATCGTGGGGTCGTCCACGTCGAGACCGTCGGCTACAACCAGGACGGCAAGGTCGTGTGCATCTTCCGGCGCAAGGTGATGGTGCCGAAGAACAGCTACCTCGAGCAGCGCGGCGGTGAGCAGCCCGGCAGGCCGGTCCCTCAGCCGGACAAGAACTGGCCCGGGC
>JAVEEJ010000141.1 GCA_030840515.1 Frankiaceae bacterium
CCCAGCACTCCATCGACTGCTCCCACTCTTCCGCGCGACCCAGTGTCGTCGTACTCTCTCCCTATCGGACATTAGCGTCCGGATAACGGACAGCACAAGGAAGCAACCCATGGCGTTCTACCGGCAGGTCGGCGAGATCCCGCGCAAGCGGCACACCCGGTTCCACGCTCCGGACGGAGCGCTGTACGCCGAGGAGCTGATGGGCGAGGAGGGCTTCTCCTCCGACCAGGCCCTGCTCTACCACCGCCACCTCCCCACCGCGATCACCGCGGCCGAGGTCGTCGAGGAGCACACCCACCGGCTGCACGCGAACACGCCGCTGCTGCCGCGGCACTTCCGCACGCACTCCCTCGACCAGAAGGGTGATCTCGTCACCGGGCGTCAGCTGCTGCTCGGCAACGACGACGTGCGCATGTCCTACGTCGTCGCTGACGCATCATCACCGCTCTACCGCAACGCGATCGGCGACGAGCTCGTCTACGTCGAGGCGGGGAGTGCACGGCTGGAGAGCGTGTACGGCGCGCTCGATGTACGCGGCGGTGACTACGTCGTCATTCCGACCTCGACCACACACCGGTGGGTGCCCGACGGTGAGATGCGCGCGATGGTGTTCGAGGCCCGCGGGCACATCAGGCCGCCGAAGCGCTACCTGAGCAAGTACGGCCAGTTCCTCGAGCACGCCCCCTACTGCGAGCGCGACCTGCGCGCGCCGGGCGAGCCGCTGACCGTCGAAGGCAGCGACGTGGAGGTGCTGGTCCGGCAGCGCACCGGCTTGACCCGCTACACCTACCTCAACCACCCCTTCGACGTGGTGGGCTGGGACGGCTGCCTCTACCCCTACGCACTGTCGATCCACGACTTCGAGCCGATCACGGGTCGCATCCACCAGCCACCGCCGGTGCACCAGACCTTCGAGGGACCGAACTTCGTGGTCTGCTCGTTCGTCCCGCGCCTCTTCGACTACCACCCCGAGGCGATCCCGGTTCCCTACAACCACGCGAACGTCGACAGCGACGAGGTGCTCTTCTACGTCGGCGGTGACTTCATGTCGCGCAAGGGCGCCGGCATCGGCGTGGGCTCGATCTCCTTGCACCCCAGCGGTTTCACCCATGGACCGCAGCCAGGAAGCGTCGAGGCGTCGTTCGGCAAGGAGGGCACCGACGAGCTCGCCGTCATGCTCGACACCTTCCGTCCGCTGCACATCGCCGACGCCGCGCAGTCGTGTGAGGATCCGGGCTACGCGTGGACCTGGGCGAACGCGCTGAAGACCCACAGCACCGAAGCAGGACAGGGCCTGAACCAGTGAGCGAATCAGACGTGAGCAGGCAGAGCTCGGGTGACGAGTACGCCGAGCGCATGCGAGCCGCCGCGACCCAGTTGCGAGCCCGCGCGACGACGGCGTACTCGACCTTCCTGTCCTCGCCGGACGAGAAGACCGGCGAGCAGTGGGATGCGGGGCAGCTGCTGGCCCACGTGGCCGAGTTCGGGCCCTACTGGCTGGCGCAGGCACAGCTCGTCGTGGACGGGCAGTCGCACCCGACTCCGTTCGGCCGGGTCAAGAGCGATGCGGGACGGATCGCCGCCATCGAGCGGGACCGAGCGGCCGACCCGCTGGCGTTGCTCGATCAGACCGACGCCTGGATCAGCGACGTGGCCGGGTGGTTTGTCGCGCGCTCGGACGACGAGCTCGGTCGCACGGGCGTGCACCAGACGCTCGGCGAGATGACGGTTGAGCGGATCATCGAGCACTTCTGCGTGGAGCACCTCGAGGAGCACGCGGTACAGCTCGGGGCTTAAGCGACCGACATCGACGAGCCGTTGGCAGCGCACTGTTCTCGATGTGTGGGGCCCTTACAGGCAACTCACAGGCTCATGCCACCCCGCTCACAGACCGGGGGAGCGATCATCCGCCATGCCTTCCTTTCGCTATGCCGGCAACGAGTTGCGTCGCCGGGCCTCGCGCACGGTGCTCACTGCACTGGGGCTCGCCGCCGGTGTCGGTTTGGTCATGGGCATCGTCGGTGTGTCCGCCGGCTTGGACCGCGCGCAACAGCAGGTGCTGTCGCCGCTCGGGTCGGTCGGTACCGACATCCTCGTCACCCGAACGGTTGCCGCGACCGGAACAGCAGCGACCGGAACAGCAGCGACCCCGACTCCCAGCGCCACACCGACACCGGCAGCCGGTCAGGGCGGCGCGGGAGGCTTCTTCGCCGGCGGGGGCGGGCCCGGCGGCCGCAACGGGGGCGGCGCTGCGGCGCTCGCCTCACTCGATGACGCCGACGCAACCGCGCTGCTGAACGAGAACAGCTCCGTCATCACCGACCTGTCGAAGCTGGGAAAGGCGGGGACGAAGTTCACCCACGACTTCTTTCTCGCCGGAACCCTGATCACGTTCCCCCAACAGGCGGTCGACACGGTCGCCTCGGTACCCGGCGTGACCTCGGTCACTCCGGCTCTGACGCTGCAGGCGCAACACCAGACCGGCACCGTGCCCAACATCGTCGCCGAGGTGAAGACGGGTGGGGAGACGCTCACCTCGACGACCCGTCCGGCGCCCCTCACCTCGTCGGAGCAGGCGGCCTTCCGCTCGTGCATCGTCGCGAACGGCGGCTTCGGTGACGCGCCCGGGCCGGCACCGAGCCCGGGGACAAGGCCGGGCGGGGGACAAGGCGGCGGTGGCGGCTTCGGAGCGACGCAGAAGTGCCTGCCGAAGCGCTTTCAGGAGTACCAGACGAACGTCGTGACCCCACTGCGCACGATTCAGCAGATCGTCAACCCCCCTGCGACCGACACAACGAGCTCGAGCTACACCGCTGCGGGTGTTGACCCGGCCAGTGTCAGCACCGGCCTGATCACCAAGGCCAACCTCTCCAGCGGCAGCTGGTTCTCCTCGGACGTGGTGACGAACAGCGGGCAGGTGCTTGTCAGCACCGCCTATGCGACGAAGCAGAAGATCTCGGTCGGCGACAAGCTCCCGATCAACGGCACGTCGTATGCCGTGGTCGGCTTGGTGAACCCGACGCTGACCGGCAACACGGCCGATGTGTACTTCACGCTCGCGCAGCTCCAGAAGAACGCGACCAAGACCGGTCGCGTCAACGAGGTGCTCGTGAAGGTCGGCAATGCGTCGCAGGTCGACGCGGTGGCCGCGGCGATCAAGAAGGCGCTCCCGGGGGCCCAGGTGGTGACCGGCAAGGACGTGGCCGACACGGTCACGGGATCGCTGCAGAACGCGCGGGATCTCGCTTCACGACTCGGTGGAGCGCTTGCCGTGATCGTGCTCCTCGCCGCCTTCGTGATCGCCGTTCTCCTCACGCTGTCCTCGGTGGCCAAGCGGGTGCGCGAGATCGGAACGCTGCGAGCCCTGGGCTGGAGCAAGGGGCGGGTCGTCGGGCAGATCGTCACTGAGACCACCGGCATCGGGCTGCTTGGGGGTGCGCTCGGGGTGGGGCTCGGCTACCTCGCCTCGATCGCGGTGGCGCAGTTCTCTCCGCAGCTCACGGCGACGACGCAAGGTGTGGCGGCGGGGGCCTCCACCGTCAGCAGTCTGTTCGGCCAGGTCGGAGGGCAGGCGGTCACACGCAACGTCCAGCTCACCGCGCCGATCACGGCGGGCACGATCGCCCTCGGCATGGCGTGCGCGCTGATGGGCGGGCTGCTCGCCGGAACCATCGGTGGCTGGCGGGCAGCACGCCTGTCGCCCGCTGTTGCCCTTCGAGACCTGGGATGAGCGACATGACGGCGAATCTGTACCTCCTGGAGTCCGTTGAGCGGCGCTATGAGCGGGGCGGGTCAACCGTGCACGCCCTGCGCGGGATCGACCTGTCCATCGCCGAAGGCGAGCTGGTGGCTGTCGAGGGCCCGAGCGGGTCCGGCAAGAGCACGCTCCTGCAACTACTGGGAGCGATGGACACCCCGACCGCGGGTCGGGTCGACTTCGACGGTGTCTCGATGGCAGGTGCCTCGGACAAGGCGCTCACCGGCATGCGGCGCGACGCGATCGGCTTCGTGTTCCAGCAGTTCAACCTGATCCCCACGCTCACTGCGGTGGAGAACGTGGAGATCGCCATCGGACGGGGGACCGGGGGGAAGGTGGAGCGCCGCACACGCGCTGCGGAGCTGCTCGGGACCGTCGGCCTATCCGAGCGCGGCGACCACCTGCCCGGGCGACTCTCCGGCGGCGAGCAGCAGCGGGTGGCGATCGCCCGGGCGCTGGCGAACAACCCGCGCGTGGTGCTCGCCGACGAGCCCACCGGCAACCTCGACTCTGCCACGGCGCACGAGGTGGTGGACCTGCTGGCGGGACTCAACACCACGCACGGCGTCACCGTGATCGTGGTCACCCACGACGGCGAGGTCGCTTCGCGTATGCGCAGACGGGTGCGACTACGCAGTGGCGAGATCGCGAGTGACAGCGGCGCCGCCTGATCTTCAGCAGGCGCACAGCGTTCGGACAGGCGGACGCCAGCAGTGAGCGAGACGGTCATCTCATGAGGACGACAGTGCCTACGCTCGCCCCCCGCTCAGCACGCACCCATCGAGGCGCCGCCGTCGATGTGGTCCTCGTGGTGCGCGGAGGCCACGCGGATCGTGTCCGGTGCGAACGCTGGCAGCGCGCCCTCGACGCGGCCCCCTTCACCGCCCGGCTCCTCGTCGTGCGGGCGAGGTCGGCTGACGCCCCCCGCGTTCTGCTCGAGGTCCTCCGGCGCACGCCTGCGGCTGTGGTGTTGCTGGCCGAGAGCGTGGAGCCG
The DNA here is from genome assembly GCA_030840515.1 of Frankiaceae bacterium. GTDB lineage: Bacteria > Actinomycetota > Actinomycetes > JAVEEJ01 > JAVEEJ01 > JAVEEJ01. Next base: position 4,752 of record JAVEEJ010000141.1, read on the forward strand.
CAGGAACTCGAGCGGCTCGTCACGCCCGTCCTCGATGGGCGCGTGGACGCTGTCTGGGGCGCACCCGTCGACGGCGCTGCCAGGGCGGGCCTGGCGCTGGCCGTCGACGCCGTAGCCGTCGACCGACTCGACGCCCGCTCGGCTGTTGCGCTCGAGGAGTCCCACCTCACGGTGCTCGAGCTGCCGGTCCGTCGACGGCAGGGCCGCCGTCGTACCGGTCGCCGGCTGTTCCTGGCCGCCTTGGTTACGGGCGCCGCCACCGCGGGAAGCGCGGCGCCGGCCCTCGCGGCCGTCTCGCCGCCAGCGGCTGCCTTGCCGCACCCTCCGGGCCAGTCGACGCCCGGGCGGGTGGCCCCACCGCTCCGCCTCCTCGCTGTGATTCCACCTGCCCCCGAGACCGCGCTCACGGTCCGGGTGGTGGGCACCGTCACGACGGGGATGGCGTGAGGAGCGCCGGCGAGCTGGCCCACGAGCTGGCCCACGAGCTGCCAGCTGCCTGGCGCGTCCTCGAAGCCCCCGAGGAAGGTGGTTCGCGGATTCTCGTGGCGCACGATCCGTCGCCGGCGTGGGTTGCCGCTCAGCTCTGGGCCGATCCCTCACGCGTGATCGTCGCCGTGGTCGGCGAGCATGCCGACCCTGAACGGATCCAGGATCTCTTCGGCGCCGGTGCCGAGGCGTGCGTGCGCGGGTCCAACCCACGGCTCATCGCGGCGCATGTCCTCGCCGCCTGCCGACGCCACAGGATCTGAAGTCTGTCGCCGGCGGCACTCGTTAGCCGTACTGTCGCGGCGTGCCAGCGCTCTCTACCTTCGCCCTGTTCGGCCTCGCCTCATTGGCGTTGCTGTTGGTGCCTGGGCCTGCGGTCGTCTACATCGTGACGCGCAGCATCGGGCATGGACGACGTGTGGGGGTGGCGTCAGTGCTGGGAGTGCACGTCGGCACCAGCGTTCACGTTGCGGCAGCGAGTGTCGGGCTCAGCGCGCTGTTGGTGTCCTCGGCGGCGGCCTTCACGGTGGTCAAGTACGCTGGCGCCGCCTATCTCATCGCGCTCGGGCTGCGGCGGATCATCACCCCGCGAGCCGCGTCAGCAGCTGCGGCGGTGCTCGAGCCGGAGCGGGCTGCCAGCGCGCGCAGTGCCTTCACCGAGGGCATCGTGGTCAACGTCCTCAACCCGAAGACCGCACTGTTCTTCCTCGCCTTCCTGCCGCAGTTCCTCGACAGCGGACGTGGCTGGATCGCGACACAGGCACTCTTGCTCGGACTCACCTTCATCGTGCTCGGGCTGCTCACCGACACGGCGTACTCGCTCGCAGCCTCGTCGCTTGCGGGCAGGCTGCGCGCCTCGCCCGGCGCGATGCGCCGAAGCGAACGGGTTAGCGGGCTCGTGTACGTCGGACTTGGGTGCCTCGCAGCCGTGACGCCAAGGCATGTTTCGCGGGCGGCATGAGTGCCGGTCACGGCAGATGAGGTACGCGAGCTCGCGCGGACGTTGCCGCGCAGCTATGAGGCGTGGGTGCGCGACCGGCTCAAGCTCCGGGTGGGGCAGATCGTCTACGTCGCGTTCTCGCGCGATGAGACGGACATGGGATTCGCCTTTCCCAAGGACGAGCGAGCGGATCTCGTCGCGGGCGAGCCGACGAAGTTCTTCATGCCGCCGACCTCGGACCTTCGCTACAACTGGGTGTGCGTCCACCTGGCGGCGATCGACCCGGATGAGATGTACGAGCTCGTCTGCGATGCCTGGCGCATGTGCGTGCCGAAGAAGGTGGCGCGCGAGCGCTTCGGCTCCTGACCTGCCGGGGCTGACGTCAGCGGGCGACGAGAGCGCTCTTCGCGGTCGGCGAGATCTCCACATCTTCCTTGCGCGGGTTGGTGCGCAGCACTCGGTCCGCTGTGCGAGTTGTCACGCCCAGCCAGTACTTCTCGTTGCGGAAGTGGTGCAGCCGGTGCGCCCGGTGCAGGCGCCGGTAGATCGCGTTTCTCGGGGCGTGGTCGGTGTGGATGAGGAAGTGCACCCACTCGTAGAACAGGGTGATGACGACGGCCGCGAGCACGCCGGTCAACGCGGCGTCGGTTCGGAACGCGAGCACGATCGCCGCGTTCACCACCATCCCGCCGTAGATCACTGACGGCCGGATGAACTGGAAGCGCAGATCGCGAGGGTCCTCGTGGTGCCGGCGGTGGCTGTAGCCGACGATGCGGTCGCGCCGTCCGCCGTCAGCCGGGCAGTGCAGGAGGAAGACGTGGATGAGCCACTCGGTGAAGGGGTTCACAGCCAGCAGGACGGCGACGACGACGGCAACCGAGACTGACCAGGAGCCCCAGACGAGACGAGCGGCGAGGAGTACGGCGAGCTCCGCGGCCAGCAGCCGCGGGCCTGGATGGCGAACGAACTCGGCGCGCGCGTGGGCAAGGGTCGAGATCTGACACCTGACGGGCGGCACGTCCCGCAGACTACGCCGGGCCGGTAGCTCGAGAACACCTTCGCGTCCGAGGCAACCCGTGGGCGTTTCGCAGGGTCTTAGCGGCAGGAGGTGTCGTGGACGCGCAGCAAGAGCGTGACTTCGACGACTACGTGCGCGCTCGCGGGCAGGCCTTGATGAAGCTCTCGTTCTACCTCGTCGGCGACCGGCAGCTCGCTGAGGACGTCTGTCAGTCGGCACTCGTGCGGCTCTACCGGGCCTGGCCCCGCGTCGCGCGCGTCGAGTCGCTGGACGCCTATACCCGCCGCGTCGTGGTGAACGAGGCCCATCGCTGGTGGCGGCGGCCGTCCTCCCGCGAGACAGCCCGCGCCCAGGTCCCGGACACGTCGGTGCCCACTGACACCGCGATCGAGGTCCGTGACGAGCTGTGGAGGCTCTTGTTGTCACTGCCTCGGCGGCAGCGCGCAGTCCTCGTGCTGCGCTACCTGGAGGAGCTCTCGGAGCAGGAGACAGCGATGGCCCTGGGCTGCTCGGTCGGCACGGTGAAGAGCACCGGCTCCAAGGCGCTGGCGCGGCTGCGCGCTGCGGCGGCCCCTCAACTCGGAGGTGTGGAGTGAGCGACACGTTGATCGAGCTCCTGCGCGAGGAGGCTGAGCGCCGATCCGCTGAGACGTTCTCCGCACCGTCGCCGGCGGACGTCCGCCGTGCCGCTGGGCGTCGTCGCCGTGCCACGGTCGGGGCCGGTGCGTCCATGGTCGTGCTCATTGGTGCGGGCGTCGCTGTCGCCAGCGTCAGCGACCGTGTGTCACGGCCGGCGGCTGAGCCGACGCCCTCGGTCGCGAGCGACCCTGAGGCGGCTGCGAAGCAGAAGGCCAAGTCGCTTCTGGACGCTGTCGCGCTTCCCCCAGGAGCAGCGGAGGTCCCCGTTGCGCCGACCCGCAGGCTGCAACACCCGTCGATGACCTTCGGCCGTCCCTGGGACCGGGTGGTCAGGGAGGCGCGCTTTTGGACCGTGGCCGGGGACATCGATGCGATCACTGACTACTTCCGAAGCAGCGTTCAACACGGTGTCGCATCCGAGGGCGGAGGCGATGTTCGGGAACCCGGCGTTGCTTCGTCGGACATCTTCTTCGGTGACCTGCTGATCACAGTGGCGCGCGTCGATGGCACGACTGTCGGCATCAGGGCAGATGCGCAGATCCCGTGGACACCGGCGCGACTCCCAAGCGAACGCGTTCCTGACGACATCTCCTCGATCGAGATCCGCTACTACGTGGGGTCGGTCGAGGCGCCCTTGGCGCTCAGGTCCGTGTCGGGAGCCGAAGCCCAGCACCTTGCCGGGCTCGTCAACGCGCTGCCGATCGTCGTCATGCAGGGCGGCGCCATCCGCGGTCTCTGCATGGGCGGCCTACTACAGACGCGCCTCACCTTCATCAGCGATACGGCGACCTTCATAATCACGTGGCCGGGACAGTGCGGGAGCTCCGCAGTGACGATCGACGGCCGACCGCAGCCCATGCTTCGGGTGTCCGACGAGCTGCGCCACGCGGTGGAGGCGTTGTTGTCGCGGCCGACGCAGACGCCGTGACCTAGTGGGTCTCCCAGACCGCCCACTCTTGAGCCAGGCGGCTCTCGCGGTGGAGTCCGACGTTGATCCCCAGTAGTGGATGCTCCTGTCCACTCAGTCCGGTGACCTGCAGGCGCGTCACCAGCCTGTCGCCTGCAGCGAACTGGTCGAGGACCTCGAAGCGTGCGGTGGGGTGCGCGGTGCGGTAGACGTCGATCCGGGACCGCAGTGCCGCCTTGTCCTGCGGGAGCGAGCCCACCTGTCCGGCGTACTCGTCCGCCAATAGCGCGTCGAGGTCGGTGAGGGGGCGAGAGCCGTTCCACACCTCGAGGTAGGCGGCCCAGGTCTGCTCGGGAGTGCGGCTCACACTGCACAGTGGCAGAGTCTGTCCATGGCCGATCAACTGCCCCAGCGGCTCAAGGACTGGATCGACGCGAAGGTGTTCGCGCAGCTCGCCACGATCGAGCCGGACGGACAGCCGCAGCTGAGCACGATGTGGGTCGGCTACGACGGTGACGACATCCTCATGTCAACGGTCGTGGGTCGTCGCAAAGAGCAGAACATGCGCCGCGATCCCCGTGTCACCGTGCTCGTGAACAACCCCGCGACGCAGTACGGGTACGTCGAGGTGCGCGGGACGGCGACCCTCACCGAGGAGGGTGGCCGAGACCTCATCGACCAGTTCTCGGAGACCTACCGTGGGGTGCGGCCCTATCCGCAGGACCGGGAGGGCGCGGTGCGGGTGGTTGTGCGGATCACCGCGTCACGAGTGCGCGACTACGGCTGACCGTCTGCTCTGGCTCAGCACTTCAGGTCGGCGTCGTACCCGCTCTGCGCGTACTGGGCGAGGACCACGGGACCGCTCGTGAATGAGGTGACGGCGCAGTGGGACTGCGCTGTCGACTTGCTGCCCACGCCGGCGTACCAGGCGGGCGCGGCGTCGAAGCCGGCGCCACCGACGATCTGACCCCACTGATAGCTCGTGGAGTAGACGCCGACGGCGCTGACGCCTTGGGCCTTGAGATAGGCACGCTGTCCGTCGAGCGAGGCGCGGTCGTTTGCCTGGTAGGCCGTCGTCGCGCCGTACTGCAACGTCTCCCACGAGTTGCCGGTCTCCACGTCGAGCCACCATGCGGAGGCTGCAGGCGCGCGCACGCCGGCGGATGAGGCGGCGGTCACCGCGCGGGAGTACGAGTCGGCGGCGGCGTTCCAGCCGTAGTCGTAGGCGCAGTCGACGGAGTCGTTGGCGGGGTAGCTCGCCGCGCAGACTCGCGGGCTCTGCTGGCCCGAGGGCCACTTGGTCGAGACTCGAGGTCCAGGGTTGCCGGTGTTGACGTAGTACTGCGGCGCGCCTTCCGACGACCGCGACGCCCAGGCCAGCTCGCTTGACAGGCACGCGTTGGCGGACCAGACCCGACCGCCGTCCACGCCGACCACCGCGAACTGCGAGGTCGCGGGGAGGGCGGCACCGCATTGCGGATAGGACACGTCCCACCCGGCCGGAGGGGTGGTGGGCGCCGGGCGGGACGCCTTCGCGCTGGCGGGGGCGGCGGCGGCGATGAGGACGACCAGGACCAGAGGCAGCAGGTGGCGGGGCATGCGCATGACCCTAAGGAACGGACAAGTGGGGCGGAATAGTCCGAAACAACCACTTTCGCCGCCGTGGCACAGTCCGGTCCATGTGGATCCTGTTCACCGCGCCCTGCCCGACGCCCGACGGCCGCACCGCCGAGGACCTCTACCGCAAGCGCGAGACCTGGATCACGCCCGCGATGCAGGCCAGCGCCGTCCGCCACGGCTGCCGGTTTCACCGGGCCTGGTACGCCGCCGACGGGAGCGCGTTCTGGGCGATCGCCGACTGGGAGTCGGTCGAGGGAGCCAACGCGTTCTTCCAGGAGTGGGACATCAACGACGAGCCGGGTGAGGTGGCGATCCGCCTGCTCGGCGACGTCGGGCTCGTTCCCTCGCCGTGAGCAGGGGGCCGGGCACCGGGACGTAGGCTCACCCCTCGTGCCGCTCCGCCTCTACGACACCCTGACCCGCTCGGTCCGCGACTTCACGCCGCTGACTCCGGGTCGCGCCACCATGTACGTCTGCGGTCCCACCGTTCAGGCCCAGCCCCACATCGGCCACGCGCGCAGCGCGATCGTGTTCGACATCCTGCGGCGGTGGCTCGAGTACGGCGGGACCGAGGTCACGCTCGCGCGCAACGTCACGGACATCGACGACAAGATCATCCATGCGGCCCAGCACTCCGGCGAGCCGTGGTGGGCGCTGGCAGAGCGCAACACCCGGGCATTCACGGACGCGTACGACGCCCTGAACGTGAAGCCGCCGACGGTCGAGCCACGCGCCACCGGCCACGTCCCCGAGATGATCACGCTCATGCACCGGCTGATCGACCGCGGGCACGCGTACGCCGCCGGCGGTGACGTGTACTTCGACGTCCGCTCGCTCGAGGGCTACGGCGCGCTCTCCGGGCAGCGACCCGACGAGATGCTGGCCAGCGAGAAGGCCGGGGGTGACAAGCACGACGCGCTCGACTTCGCGTTGTGGAAGGGCGCCAAGGCCGACGAGCCGAGCTGGCCGACCCCCTGGGGTGACGGTCGTCCGGGCTGGCACCTCGAGTGCAGCGCGATGGCGACCAAGTACCTCGGTCCCGAGTTCGACATCCACGGCGGCGGGCTCGACCTGGTCTTCCCGCACCACGAGAACGAGGTCGCGCAGAGCACCGCTGCCGGCGACGGCTTCGCGCGGTTCTGGGTGCACCACGCGCTCGTCAACGTCGGCGCAGAGAAGATGAGCAAGTCGCTCGGCAACTCGCTGATCGTGGCTGACCTGCTCGAGCGGGCCAGGCCTGCGGTCGTGCGCTACTACCTGGGCTCACCGCACTACCGGTCAGCCTTGGACTGGACCGAGGACGGCTTGCGTGAGGCGGAGTCGGCGCTCGGGCGCATCGCCAACTTCCTCGATCGGGCCGGTGGTGCGGTGGCCCCGCAGGTGCCGGGTGAGTTCGCCGCGGCGATGGACGACGATCTGGCGGTGCCTCGGGCGCTCGCCGTGTTGCACGACACGGTGCGCCGCGGGAACACGCTCCTGGCCGAGGGCCACGAGGCCAGCACCGTTGCCGGCGAGGTGCGCGCCATGTGCGCCGTTCTCGGGGTCGACATCGCCGCTGACCGAGACAGCGGTGGGCTCCGCGACGTCGTCGACGCCTTGGTGCGGGTGGCGCTCGACCAGCGCGCGGCAGCGCGATCCCGCAAGGACTTCGCCGCGGCCGACGCCGTGCGCGACCAGCTGGCTGCGGCCGGTGTCACCGTCGAGGACACTCCTGACGGACCTCGATGGACGGTGGGCTAGCGATGGCGGGCGGCAACAAGGGCGGCCTCGGCGGACGCGGCAACAAGGCGGGATCTCACCGCAAGGGCGCCGCTGTCGGCTCCGGCGGCAACCGGCGGAGGGCGCTGGAGGGCAAGGGCCCCACCCCGCCGGCTTCGGCGCGCAAGGGTCATCCGGCCCAGCGGAAGGCCGCCGTCGCCGCGAAGCGGGCAGCGGTGACCCAGCAACGCGCGAAGCGGACCAAGGAGGCGCCTGAGGTCGTGGCCGGGCGCAATGCCGTGGTGGAGGCGCTCCGCGCGGGCGTACCGTCCACCGCCCTGCACGTCGCGGAGCGGATCGAGCTCGACGAGCGAGTCCGGGAGTGCATCAAGCTGGCGAAGGCGTTGGGCATCGCGCTGCTCGAGTCCCCCCGCGCCGAGCTGGACCGGATCACGAACGGCGCGTTCCACCAGGGGATCGCGCTCGCTGTCCCGCCGTACTCGTATGCCCACCCTGACGACCTGCTGTCAGCGGCCACCCAGGCCGTGCAGCCGGCCCTGCTCGTCGCGCTCGACGGCGTCACGGATCCGCGGAACCTCGGGGCGGTGGTGCGCTCTGCAGCCGCCTTCGGGGCGCACGGCGTGCTGGTGCCTGAGCGGCGCGCGGCCGGGATGACGGCCTCGGCCTGGAAGACCAGCGCGGGCACGGCGGCGCGGATCCCGGTGGCCCGCGCAACGAACCTGACCCGGTCGTTGAAGAGCTATCAGGAGGCGGGGCTCCTGGTGGTGGGGCTGGCGGCCGAGGCGGCCCTGGACATCACCGAGTTCGCTGCGGCCACCGACCCGCTGGTGCTGGTGGCGGGCTCGGAGGGCCAGGGCCTGTCCCGGCTGGTCAGCGAGACCTGCGACCTGCTGGTCCGCATCCCGATGCCGGGCGAGGCGGAGTCCCTGAACGCAGGTGTGGCGACGGGGATAGCCCTGTACGAGGTCTCGAGGCGGCGTTCAGGCGGGGCCTGAGCGCTCCCCATTAGTCCATTCGGCCGACAAAATACTGGGCTTGAACCAGGAAAAAACGGACATTCAGGCCCGGTTCGCCGACGTTTTGCCGTTACCACCCGCCCGTATGGTCGTTACAACCAGCACGACAGGTAGTCACGGCGGGGTCTGGGCCTTACAGTTGGGCTCCCAATGTGCACCGACCTGGCACAAACACCGCTCTGGAGCAAAACCCAGTGAAGGGCAGGCCGATGCGTCGAAGCCGCCGTACTACGGAGACCACTGTTTCCGTGGTCGTGGACCTCGAGCCCGAGACCCCCGCGTGGGACGCGAGCCCGAGCGACGATGAGCTCATCCGTCGTTCCCGCCTGGGCGACGACGCCGCACTCGCCGAGCTCCTGAACAAGTACCGCGGCTTCGCCCGCGCCAAGGCGCGCTCCTACTTCCTCGTCGGCGCCGACAAGGAGGACATCGTCCAGGAAGGCATGATCGGCCTCTACAAGGCCATCCGTGACTTCAACCCGGACATGCTCTCCTCGTTCCGCGCTTTCGCCGAGCTGTGCATCACCCGCCAGATCATCACCGCGATCAAGACGGCCACCCGGCACAAGCACGGCCCCCTGAACAACTACGTGTCCTTCTCGCGCCCCGTGGTCACCGACGACGAGGGTGAGCGCTACCTCGCCGACGTGCTGCCCAACAAGGCGATCTCCGACCCGGCTGACCTGGTCGTCTCGGCGGAGCGGATCCGGGCCCTGCAGCGTCACTTCGACAACGTGCTCAGCGACCTCGAGGTCGAGGTCCTCCGGCTCTACGTCGAGGGCAAGAGCTACTCCGAGATCGCGCTCCTCCTGCAGCGTCAGGTGAAGTCGATCGACAACGCGCTGCAGCGCATCAAGCGCAAGCTCGACGGTCACCTCCGCGACCGCCAGCTCGCCGAGGCTGCCAGCTGAGCCTGGCCGGCTCCTGCCGGATCAGCGGTCGTTGGGCCGCAAGGCCCACTGCACCGTCATCTCCCCGGTCACCTCGGCGCTCGCGTCCCGCAAGGTGATCTTGACCTCGAACTTCGCGGTCTTCCCCGCGTCCAGGTCAGCGGTCACCTCGGCCTTGGTCCTGGTGAGCACGGCCTCCGCGGTCACGTCGCCACGCGCCACCTTGAGGTAGTCGATCGCCGCGTGCTTGGCCAGCGGTGTTGCCCGCGCGAGCAAGTCGGAGAAGCAGGCGATCACGACGGCGCCGCTTGCTGACTCGCCGAGCGCGAACATGGCTCCGGCGTGCGGTCCGCCCACATGGTTGTGCAGGTCTTCGCGGTCGGGCATCCGCAGCACCGCCCGGTCCTGGCCGACTTCGTCGAACTCCAGCCCCAGGGTGCGCACGAAAGGCACGGCGGCCCGCAGACCCGACTTCACGGCCTCGAGGTCCATGGTCATGCGGGCATCATGCCGCCCTACGATGAGGGGCGCCTCGCCGGCGTGGCGCAGTGGTAGCGCAACCGCCTTGTAAGCGGTAGGTCGTCGGTTCAATCCCGACCGCCGGCTCTCGAGCTCGACGGGCTTGTCGGACCCCCTCGGCATGCTCGTCACATGGAGCAGCTCAGCGCGCGGGACGTCGAAATCCTGGACTACGAGCGGGAGTGGTGGAAGCACGACGGCGCCAAGGAGCGGGAGATCCGGCGGCGTTTCGGCATGTCCGCCAGCCGTTACTACGACGTCCTCAACGCGCTCATCGACCGTCCCGAGTCGCTGAGCCATGATCCACTGCTGGTGACCAGGTTGCGGCGGGTCCGCGACGCACGGCTGTCCCGGTGCCGCCGCGCCGGCTGAGCCTGCGGGTTCTCCCCGGCTGCCCTGGGTAGGGCAGCGGCATGGCCGCTGAACACCTCTCCTACTGGATCGCCTCCGCCCCCCTGCCGTCGTACTCGCCCCTCCACGGGGACGTCACCACCAATGTCGTCGTGGTCGGCGCGGGCATCACGGGCGTCACCACCGCCCTGGAGCTCCAGCTGGCCGGTCGCCGGGTGCTGCTGCTGGATGCCGGCCGGGTGCTCGAGGCGGTCACCGGCAACACGACGGCCAAGGTCACCAGCGCCCACGGCCTGATCTACCGGGAACTGGTGCGGCTGCACGGCGAGGACAAGGCGCGCGAGTACGGCGAGCTGCAGCAGCGCGCTCTGGAGCACATCGCGGCGGCTGCCGAGGACATCGAGTGCGACCTGGTGCGCGTTCCGAGCTTTTCCTACGCCACCACGGAGAGCCAGCTCGAGGAGGTGCGCGAGGAGGCGCAGGTAGCTGCGGGACTGGGCCTGCCGGCGCAGTTCACCGAGGACGCCGGCCTGCCCTTCGAGACCCTCGGGGCGGTCAGATTCGACGACCAGGCGCGGTTCCACCCGCGGGCCTACCTGGGCGAGCTACTCCGCCGGTTCGTCGAGGCTGGCGGCGTGGTGCACGAGGGGACGCGGGTGAAGACGGCCCGCGAGCGGTGGGACAAGGTCACCGTCGAGACCGAGCACGGCGAGATCGTGGCCGACCACGTCGTGGTCGCCACGCACCTGCCCATCCTCGACCGCGCGGCCTTCTTCGCCAGGGCCTTCCCGGTGCGTGACTACGTGGTGGCCGGTCTCGCTGACCCAGGGCTGATGCAGGACGCGCAGTGGATCGGCGGGGAGCCCACCCGCTCGCTCCGGTGGGCGGCGAGCGACGACGGTCCGCTGCTGATCGTGGGCGGCGGGCACCACGCGCCCGGACGCGAGAGCACGGACGGGAAGTTCGACGAACTGACCGCCTGGGTGCGCGGGTTCGCACCCGACTTCGAGCCGCGCTGGACCTGGAGCGCGCAGGACTACACCTCCGCCGACAAGCTGCCCTTCGTGG
>JAVEEJ010000190.1 GCA_030840515.1 Frankiaceae bacterium
TCGATCCCGAGCGTGTGCAAGCCGAGGCAGGACAGCAGGACGTCGACGATCGAGTCGGCAGCACCCACTTCATGGAAGTGGACGTCGGCGGGGGAGATGCCGTGCACGGCGCCTTCGGCAACGGCCAGCCGCTGGAAGACTGCCGCCGCCCTGGCCTTGACGGCGTCCGGGACCGCGGCATCCCGGGTGAGGGCGAGCACGTCTTCGAGCCGGCGCAGCTGCGGGTCGTCGTCGTTGACCTCGAGTCGCCAGGACATCGCTGCCAGGCCGTTGACGTCTTCCGCACCGACGGAGCCGCCGGCGCTGATCGGCAGCGACGAGAACAGCCGGAGCTCGGCACCATCGGGGAAAGCATCCACGTGGGCCAGCGCTCCGAGCAGCATGTCGCCACTGACCCCCATCGAGGCGTCGACCCAGGCCACCCGGCTCACGTGCGGGCCGCCGCCCGACGCGCGACCCGCGCCGCGAAGACGCCGGCCCCGAAACCGTTGTCGATGTTGACGACGGTGACACCGGGCGCGCAGGAGTTGAGCATCGCCAGCAGGGCAGCGAGGCCACCGAAGGACGCTCCGTAGCCGACGCTCGTGGGCACCGCGACCATCGGCACCCCGACGAGGCCGCCGACGACGCTCGGCAGTGCGCCCTCCATCCCGGCCACGACCACGAGGCAGTCGGCAGAGTCGAGGACCGCGCGGTTCGCCAGCAGTCGGTGCAGCCCGGCGACTCCCACATCGGTGACCTGCTCGGTCTCGGCACCGCAGACCGCGGCGGTGACCGCGGCCTCGGTGGCGACGGGAAGGTCGGAGGTGCCGGCGGCCACGATCACCACCCGACCGCGGGCCGACGGCAGCTCGCCGACGTAGGCAGTGGCGCTCACGTCATCGACCACGGCGGCGGGCAGGTCTCGCCGTACTCGCTCCCGGCTCTCCTCGCTCAAGCGGGTGGCGAGTACGGCGCGGTCGCTGGCCGCGGCCAGCCGGCGCAGGAGAGCCACCACCTGCTCCGGCGTCTTGCCGGCGCCGTAGACCACCTCGGGGTCACCGGTGCGCAGCGCGCGGTGCAGGTCAGGACGTGCCCAGCCCAGGTCCTCGACACCGGTCGCGTCAGCTCCGAGCGGGCCCGCGGTCAGCACCTCTGCGGCGGTGTCGGCGGGCAGAGTCCCCGCGGCGACCCGCTCGAGGAGCTCGACGAGCCGTGACCGGTCCACGGCGCGACCCTACGGTTCAGATCGGCGTTCAGGTGCGGCTACCCTCGGGCCTCGTGCCGGCCCTGTCCAAGGACACCCTCGACCTGCTCGCCCTCGTCGGCGTCGGGGTGGGCGTGGTGGCACTGCTTCTGGGCGTCGGAGCGTTCGTCCGGCTCCACCAGCTGCGTCGCGACTACGACGTGCTGCAGGGCGGCGACAACAAGGAGTCCTTCATCACCGCCGTCGGGCGGCAGCGCGCCGAGCTGCTCGGCCTGCGCCGCGACATCGACGCGGCGAAGTCCGAGCTCGCGGTGGCCCGGGCCGAGCTGCACGACGCGATCCGCCACGTGGCGGTGGTGCGTTACGACGCGTTCGCGGACATGGGTGGTCGGCTGTCCTTCTCCGCAGCGATGCTCGACGACGCCGGCGACGGCCTGGTCATCACCTCCATCAACGGCCGCAGCGAGACCCGCACCTACGCCAAGGGCGTCAAGGCCGGCACCAGCGAGCACACGCTCTCTCCGGAGGAACTGCAGGCCATCGGGTATGCCACGGGTACGACGCCGCCTCGGTTGACGCGGCGGGCGCGTAAGGCAGCCGAGGCCGAGCAGGCCATGGAACCGCTGCCGGAGCCCGACGGTGACGTCGAAGGCTTCACCGTCCGGCCCTGACAGAAGGCGCGTCGATGCCTGGACTGCCTCCCCCGCGTTACGCCTACCTCGGACCCGAGGGGACCTTCACCGAGGCCGCCCTGCGGTCGCTGCCCTCGGCGTCCAAAGCCCACCTGATGCCCTGCTCGACGGTGCCCGCGGCGCTCGACGCTGTGCGCCAGGGCGAGGCCGACGGGGCCATGGTGCCGCTGGAGAACTCGGTCGAGGGATCGGTCGCCGTCACCCTCGACGCGCTGGCCGTGGGCGAGCCGTTGCTGATCGCCCGCGAGGTCGTGCTCCCGGTGGCCTTCGCCGTCGCCACCCGGCCCGGCATCGCGCCGGAAGACGTGCGCACCATCGCCACCATCCCGCACGCTCACGCGCAGGTGCGTGGCTGGTTGGACGAGCACCTGCCCGGCGCGGCCTTGCTGCCCACCCCCTCCACCGCCGACGGGGCACGGGTGGTGGCCGAAGGCGGGGCCGACGCCGCGGTGTGCGCGCCGATCGCGGCCGAGCGCTATGGGCTCGTCGTACTCGCCTCCGACGTCCACGACGCACTGGACGCGCAGACCCGCTTCGTGCTGGCGGTGCGGCCGAGCGGACCGCCGCCACCGCCGACCGGGTGGGACAGGACCTCGCTGGTGGCGTTCATCGCCGACGACCACGCCGGTGCGCTGCTCGAGCTGCTCACGGAGCTGGCGGTGCGGGGGGTGAACCTGACGCGCATCGAGTCCCGCCCCACCGGCGAAGGGCTCGGCCGCTACTGCTTCTCCATCGACTGCGAGGGGCACGTCGCCGAGCCGCGGGTGGGCGAGGCCTTGGCTGCGCTGCGCCGGACCTGCCTTGACCTGCGGTTTCTCGGGTCATACCCCCGGGCGGACGCGGCGCCCGAGTCCACGCCACGACGCCGCGGCACGAGCGAGGCCGAGTTCCGGGACGGGGCAGCCTGGGTGGAGCGGCTGCGGACCGGCCCGGTCTGACCGAGAGCAAGAAGAGGCCCGGACCCCCCAGCGGGTCCGGGCCTCTCCCAGTAGCAGCGGATCAGTGGTGCCGGTGAGCGTTAGCTCACGGGGCGCACTGGTCCACGGTCTGCTCGGTTCCGTTGACGTTCAGGTACAGGTGCACACAGGCGCCCGGGTCAGCGAGCGCAGGTGCGGTGGTGGCCAGTGCAGCGCCGCCGAGAACGAGAGCAGCAATGAGCTTCTTCACGGATTCCCCTCCCAGTGGGGTCGTGAGTGGTGTATCGGACATCAGGGTTAACGGGGGACGTCACGTTTGCTCGCGGGTTCCCACAAAAAACTTTTCGCTGGAACGGCTCGGTAGCCTGCGCAGCGTGATCGACCTCCGCACCCTCCGCGACGACCCGGAGCGGGTCCGCGCCTCGCAGCGGCACCGTGGGGCCGACCCCGCAGCCGTGGATACCCTGCTCGCCGCTGACGCCGCACGCCGGGCCGCGATCTCCGTGGCCGACGAGCTGCGCGCGGAGTCGAACACCGCAAGCAAGGGCATCCAGGCGGCGGCCCCGGACGAGCGCGCGGCGCTGATCGTGCGGGCCAAGCAGCTCAAGGACGCCGTGCGGGATGCGGAGCTCGAGCAGGGCCACGCAGAGGACGCGCTGCGCGCGGCGCACCTGGCCATCGCCAACGTGGTCGAGGACGGCGTCCCTCCTGGGGGTGAGGACGACTACGTCCTGCTCGAGGAGGTCGGAGCCCCCACGGTCGGCCCGGACGCGAAGGACCACCTCGAGCTGGGGGAGCGGCTCGGTGCCATCGACGTCGAGCGCGGGGCCAAGGTCTCCGGGTCGCGCTTCTACTTCCTCACCGGCGTCGGGGCGCTGCTCGAGCTCGCCCTGGTGAACGCGGCCATGGCGCAGGCCGTGTCGGCGGGCTTCACGCCGATGATCGTCCCGGCCCTGGTGCGACCCGAGGCGATGGAGGGCACCGGGTTTCTCGGCGCGCACGCCGCGGAGGTCTACCGGCTCGAGGCCGACGACCTCTACCTGGTCGGCACCTCCGAGGTCCCGCTCGCGGCCTATCACTCGGGCGAGGTGCTCGACCTGTCCGGCGGGCCGCTGCGCTACGCCGGCTTCTCGTCCTGCTTCCGGCGCGAGGCCGGTTCCTACGGCAAGGACACGCGGGGGATCATCCGCGTGCACCAGTTCGACAAGGTGGAGATGTTCGTGTTCACCACGGTCGAGCAGGCCTACGACGAGCACCGTCGACTGCTGGCGTGGGAGAAGGAGTTCCTCGACGCCCTCGAGCTGCCCTACCGGGTGATCGACGTGGCGGCCGGCGACCTGGGGTCGAGCGCGGCGCGCAAGTTCGACTGCGAGGCCTGGCTGCCCTCCCAGCAGCGGTGGCTGGAGCTGACCTCCACGTCCAACTGCACCGACTTCCAGGCACGCAGGCTGGGGGTGCGGGTCCGCGGTGAGGACGGCTCGCTCACGCCCGCGGCAACCCTCAACGGCACCCTGTGCGCAGTGCCGCGCACGATCGTGGCGCTCCTGGAGAACCACCAGCAGCCCGACGGCGCCGTACGCGTGCCCGCACTTCTCCAGCCCTACCTCGGCGGCCGCGAGCTCCTCGAACCGGTGAGCTGAAGACGTCGGATGGACGAGTACGTCGTGCGGTGCGTCGCCACCGACCTCGACGGAACCCTGGTGCGCACCGACGGGACGATCAGCAAGCGCACCGCTGACGCCCTCGCCGGCGTGGAGGCGGCAGGCATCGACGTCGTCCTGGTCACCGGGCGGCCTCCGCGCTGGATGCACCCGGTCGCGGAGGCGACGGGTCACCGCGGGCTGGCCGTCTGCGCCAACGGCGCGCTCATCTACGACCTGCACACGGAGCGGGTCGTCGAGACCTTCCCGTTGGGCGTGACGGCGGCTGCTGACGTGGTCGACTCGCTGCGGCGAGCGATCGCCGGTGTGAGCTTCGCCGTCGAGCGCGGGGAGAGCTTCGGCCACGAGCCCGGCTACCAGACGCGCTATCCGATGCCGGACGGCGTGGTGATCGCACCGATGGACGAGCTGCTTGCCGCTGGCCCTGCCGTCAAGATCCTGGTCAGGCACGCGTCGTTGTCGGCCGACGAGCTGCTCGCCAGTGCGTCGGAGGTGGTGGGGCAGACCGCGAACGTGACGCACTCCAACGTCAACGACCGGCTGCTCGAAATCAGCGCCGCCGGGGTGTCGAAGGCCTCGACGCTCGCCCGGCTGTGTGCTGAGCGCGGGATCGACCGCGGTCAGGTCGTCGCCTTCGGCGACATGCCCAACGACCTGCCGATGCTGGAGTGGGCAGGCACGTCGTACGCCGTGGCAAACGCGCACCCCGACGTCCTCGCGGCAGTCGACCACGTGACCGCGAGCAACGACGACGACGGTGTGGCAATGGTGCTCGAACAGCTATTGGGTGGCCGTTGACCCGCATGCTTTGACAGGGTGTGCCGGTGATGAAACGCGGGTCGCTGTGGCGGCATCAGGACTTCCTCAAGCTGTGGACCGGCGAGACGATCAGCGTCTTCGGCTCGTCGATCAGCCAGCTCGCGATCCCGCTGGTCGCCATCTCGACGCTGCATGCCACGACGTTCCAGGTCGGCGCGCTCAACGCGGTGGAGACCGCGCCGTTCCTGCTGGTCGCGTTGTGGGCCGGCGTGTACGTCGACCGGCGCAAGCGGCGCGGGGTCCTGATCGGCGCCGACATCGGTCGTGCCCTCGTACTCGGCTCGATCCCGGTCGTGTTCTGGCTCGGGGGGATGGACGACAACAGTCGGGCGTCCGGACTCGCGCAGCTCTACGCCGTCGCACTGGTGGCGGGCATCTTGACGGTGTTCTTCGACGTCGCCTACCAGTCCTACCTGCCCTCGCTCGTGGACCGCGAGCAGCTGGCCGAGGGCAACTCCAAGCTGACGACGACTGAGGCCGCCGCGCAGCTCGCCGGCCCGGGTGCCGCTGGCCTGCTCATCAACGCGTTGAAGGCGCCGGTGGCGATCGTGGTCGACGCCGCCTCGTTCCTGGTGTCGGCGTTCGCGGTCGGCCTGATCCGGAAGCCCGAGCCCGAGGTGGAGGTCCCCGAGGGCGGCCACAACTCGGTGCGCAAGGACATCTCGGAGGGCCTGCGTTACGTCACCCGCCACCCGATGCTGAAGAAGATCGCCGGCTGCACGGGCACGTCGAACCTCGGCAGCGCCATGACCAATGCAGTCCTCGTGGTCTTCCTGGTCCGGGAGCTCCACTACTCGCCTTCACTCCTCGGCCTGGTGTTCTCGCTGGGATCGATCGGCTTCCTCGTCGGATCCGTCATCACTGCGCGGGTCACCAACTGGCTCGGCCTCGGTCGCACCATCGTGCTGTCGTCCGGGCTCGCGGGCTTCGCGACGTTGGTCGTGCCCTTCGTCCCCGCGGACAACAAGGCGCTCTCGGCCCCGCTGGTCGTCGCGTCCAGCATCCTGGTCGGGGTCGGCGTGCCGATCTACAACATCGGCCAGGTCTCGCTGCGCCAGGCGATCACGCCCACCCGGCTGCAGGGCCGGATGAACGCCTCGATGCGCTTCATCGTGTGGGGAACGATGCCACTTGGCGGGCTCATCGGCGGCGCGCTCGGCGGTCCGCTGGGGCTGCGCAACACGATGCTCGTCGGCGCGATCCTGAACGCCTCATGCTTCCTGTGGGTGCTGTTCTCCCCGGTGCGCACGCTGAAGGAGATCCCGGAGGTGGAGGAGCCGACCGGCACCGCCGCCGTCGATGTCGCCGAGGCGGAGCACCCCCCGACCGGCGCCGCGCCGATGCTCTGAGCAGGAGCTCGACCCTCTGCGTCGAAACACGCGGCACGGGGGCGGATCCGCCCCGTTGGGGGTCGCAAGATGCGCAAAGCCGTCGCCGTCGTCGCCGTACTCGCCGCCTGCGCCGTGTCAGCGGGCGCGGCCTCCGCCCGCACCACGCCCGTCCCGCGGTTCACCGGCCCGATCCTGCTGGCGAACACCGACGGGGTCACCGAGCCCCGCATGGCAGTGGATCGCAGGACCGACATCCGCTACGCGGTGGCCAACCTCAAGAGCGGTCCGGCGGCCGTGTTCGCCTCCACCGACGGCGGCCGGACATTCGGCAAGACGCAAGGGACGATCCCTGGGCAGCAGGCGACGACCATCGACCTGGACATCGTCACCTTGTCGACCGGTCGCGTCATCGCGAACGAGCTGGACGAAGCGGGCCTGACGTTCCCCACCGGCTACAGCGACGACCACGGCAAGACCTGGCAGGCGTCGTCGGGCCCCATCGTCGACGTGGACCGGCAGTGGCTCGCGGTCGGGCCGCACGACGAGGTCTACCTGGTGTTCCACAACTTCGTCTCGGGGCTGACTGCGCACGAGGTCATGGTGCAGAGCTCGACCGACGGCGGGAAGACCTTCGGCGCCCCGGTGCCCGTGACACTGCCCGGGGAGCAGGCCTTCGCCGACCTGTCCTGCGGCGACTCGACCGGCCCGTCGGGGATGGCGGTCGACCAGCGCAGCGGTCGCATCTACGTCTCGTTCACCACGCGCACCTCAGCTGTCGGAGGCGGTTGCGGCAAGAGCGCCACCGGTGAGCCCGGGTTCAACGTCGTGCCCTCCTCGCACATCTGGGTGGCCTCCTCCCCCAACGGCCAGGCCGGCACCTGGAAGACCTCGCTCGCTGTCGACGCGGCCGAGAGCGGCCTCATCGTCGGCCTCCAGTACTCGCCCGTGCGAGTGGACACGGCGGGAGGCGTGTACGTCGTCTACACGCAGGGCCTGACCAAGGGTAGCTACGTGTCCGACCTGCACTACGCCTACCTGGCCCCGGGCGCCTCGGCCTGGCGCCAGCACAAGGTCACCGGAACCTCCGGCGGGATCCTCTTCGGCCACATCGAGGTCGGCAAGCCGGGGCGGATCGGGCTGGCCTACCTGTACTCCCGCGTCGTCGACGGCGCGACCTTGTGGTTCCCCGCCTTCTCGCAGACCCTCGACGGCCTCGCTACGCGTCCGCACTTCACGCAGGTCAAGCTGGCCGGCTTCCCGAGTCACAAGGGCAGCGCCGCCCAGATGTCGGGCTCGTGCGCGACCGGTCCCGGCGCGGGTATCCAGCAGGGGCTGACCTGCGGACGCCAGCTGGACAACTTCGGCACCGCGCTCGATCGCGCGGGCCGGGTGTCGGTGATCTGGCCCGCCCCGTCGGCCGCCCTCGGTGAGGGGCAGGTCGGGACCTACATCGCCACCCAGCTGTCCGGACCCGGTCTGCTCTAGCGGGCCACCTAGAGGTAGGGCCCGCTGCCCTCGCGGGGACCCTCTCCGGCCCGCCCGGGCGGGCCACCGGGTGCGCCCATCGGCAGCGCGCGCCGCATCTGCTCGAGCTGAGCCTGCGCCGCCATCTGCTGGGCGAACAGCGCGGTCTGGATCCCGTGGAACAGCCCCTCGAGCCAGCCGACGAGCTGCGCCTGGGCGATGCGCAGCTCGGCATCGCTCGGGACGGTCTGCTCGCCGAACGGCAGCGCGAGCCGCTCCAGCTCGGCGACCAGCTCGGGCGCCAGGCCCTGCTCGAGCTCCTTGATCGAGCTGCGGTGGATCTCACGCAGCCGCACCCGCGACGCGTCGTCCAGGGGAGCGGCGCGGACCTCGTCCAGCAGCTGCTTGATCATCGAGCCGATGCGCATCACCTTCGCCGGCTGCTCGACGAGGTCGGTCACCGACGGGGTGCCATCCCCCTCGCCGACCTCCTCGACCGCCATGCCGTCCTCGCTGACAACGACGACACGGTGCTGCTCGTCCGCGCCGGTGGGCTGCGCCTGCTCAGTCATGGGGGTCATCCTGCGCTAAACGGTTGGCGCTCACACCCGCCGGGCGGCAGTGTGTGTGAGGTGAACGCATCGACACTGACCCTGCGCGCTCCGCGTGGCGAGGACCTCCACACCGTCTACGAGGTCATCGTCGCCGACGACCGCAACGAGCTCGGCAAGCCGGACATCGACGAGTCCGACGTCTCCGAGTGGTGGGCCATGCCGCACTTCGACAAGTCGCGCGACGCCTGGATCCTCGAGCGAGAGGGCACCGCCGTCGGCTACGGACAGACCCACGACCGCAACAAGACAGGTCGGTTCGACACTGACGTCTGGATCAGCGACGAGGAGGACGAGGACGGGTACGGCGCACTGCTCGACGCGGCACTGCAACGAGCCCGCGAGCTCCTCGCCGAGACCTCCGCCGACAACAGCGGCGGGCTCAAGCGCCAAGCCTGCACCTGGTCGGTCATGGGTCGCGAACGGCGTGCCGCATGGCTCGAAGCGCGCGGCTTCAGCAAGGTGCGCCGCTTCTACCGGATGTCCATCACCGTCATCGACGTGGACCCGCCCGAGCTGCCTGACTGGCTGACGCTGACGCCGCTGGGCAGCAGCGACGAGGACGCGCGCCGGGCCTACCAGGCGATGATGTCGACCGCGTTCATCGGCCACTGGGGGCACGTGCCGATCGACTACGACACCTGGCTCGCCCGGGTGACCGCCAGCCCCAACCTCGACTGGGACACGGTCTGGCTGGCCCGGGTCGACGGCGAGCCCGCCGCGGGCCTCAAGATGCGGATCTACGAGGACGTCGCCTTCATCGACACCGTCGGGACGTTGAAGGAGTTCCGCGGTCGTGGCGTCGCCGGACTGCTGCTGCGCACGGCCTTCGCCGAAGCGCTGCGGCGCGGCCAGCCCTACGTGGAGCTGGGCGTCGACACCGAGAACGACACCGGTGCGGTGGCGGTCTACGAGAAGGCCGGGATGTCAGTGGCGTTCGCCCACGACGAGTGGAGCCGTGCGCTCTGAGTCCAGGCGGCCGGTCGCGGGCTCGACGACGACCGGGTCACCGGGTCGAACAGTGCCGCCGCGCACGACCCAGGCGTACATCCGGCTCACCCCCGGGTGCCGCTCGTGGTGGATGCGGTTGAAGTCCCGCCCGACGAAGGAGTCGCGGATCTTGGCGCAGGGGATCGCATAGCTCGACAGCTCGGCCAGCACCTCGCCGATGCCCAGCCGCATGCCAGGGCGCAGCGCCGCCCACTCGATGCCGCTGACGGTGAGGTTCTCCCCGCACGAGCCGGCACTCACGGGATGCCCCTCGGCGTTGAGCGACTCGATCACGTCGAGGGACCACAGCGACAACGCCTGCCACGGACGACCGTGGTGCTTGCGGTTGGCCTGCTTGTCGACGGCAAGGCCGAGCCGCCCGACCTCGGCCTCCATCACCGCCGTCTTGGGCACACCTCCGCGGGAGGCGTTGATGCTCTCCAGCGTCCCGGCCGCACCGGTGGTGGGAGTCCCGCCGTACTCGTGCAGCAGACGTCCCGCGCGGGTGAGGTCGTGCGCCAGGCGGTGCAGCGCGTCCTGACGGCGCTCGGGGTCGTCGCCGGCCAGCAGCACCTGAGCGACCGAGCGCTCGCGCAGGTCGAGCGCGCTCGGCGTCCCCCGCGACGCGAGTGCGGGGTCGACCCGGTCGAGGATGAGGTCCCACAGCACCGCGGCCAGGTCGAGCGTCGAGGCGAGGTCCGACGGCGTGTAGTCGTCGGGGTGGTGCCCGCATTCCTGGCAGCGCATGACAGCAGTCTCCCAGGCGTCACCCGATGGTGAGCACCACTTTTCCGATGTTGTGGCCGCTTTCGAGCAGCCGGTGGGCCGCCGCCACCTCGGTGATCGGGAGGACCCGGTCCACGACGGGCTTGACGGCCCCTGCCGCGATCAGGGGCCACACGTGCTGGACCACCTCGCGGCAGATGCGCGCCTTCTGCTCCTCGGGGCGGTAGCGCAGCGAGGTCGCGTGCACCGACCCGCGCTTCATCAGGAGCAGACCCAGGTCGAGCTCTCCCACGCGGCCGCCCTGCAAGCCGATCGTCACCAGCCGGCCACCAGGTGCGAGGACCGCCACGTTGCGTGGCAGGTAGGAGGCTCCGAGGATGTCGAGTACGACGTCCGCGCCGCGCCCATCCGTCGCGGCCTGGACCGCTGCGACGAAGTCCTGGTTGCGGTAGTGGACGGTCAGCTCGGCGCCGAGCTCGGCGCAGCGCTGCAGTTTCTCCGGGCTGCCCGCGGTCACCGCGACGTGAGCACCGAGGGCGCGGGCTACCTGGATCGCGTGGGTGCCGATCCCGGAGCCGCCCCCATGGAGCAGCACCCAGTCGCCGGCCGCCAGCCCCGCGACCATGACGAGGTTGGACCAGACCGTGCAGGCCACCTCCGGGAGCGCAGCCGCGCTGACGAGGTCGAGGCCGTCCGGGACAGGCATCAGCTGGCCTTCCGGGACCGCGACCAGCTCGCCGTAGCCGCCTCCGGCGAGCAGGGCGCACACCGGCTCACCCGTGTCCACGCGGGTGCCACTGCACTCGAGGCCGATCACCTCGGTGGTGCCCGCGGGCGGCGGGTAGTGGCCCTGGCGTTGCAGCAGGTCGGCGCGGTTGACGGCGGTCGCCGAGACCCGGACCAGGACCTCACCAGGGCGCACCACGGGGTCGGCGACCTCGCCCCACGACATGACGTCAGGGTCGCCGTACTCGCTCAGAACGACCGCCTTCATCGAGGAAGAACCTAGTCGGGGAATGACGGCGGGGCGTACGCTCTTTCACCAGGTACTTGCGCGTTCAACAACCTGCCTCGGGAGCTCTCATGCCAGCCGTCACCGCTGACACCCTCGCCCTGCCCCGCATCCCCGTCCCGGCGAACGACGTCCCGGAGCGCGCGGTGCGCCAGATCACGACGGCGCCGAGCGGCTACGAGGGTGAGGGCTTCCCCGTGCGCCGGGCCTTCGCCGGCGTGGACGTGGCCGACCTCGACCCCTTCATCCACATGGACCAGATGGGCGAGGTCGAGTACGCGCCGGGTGAGCCCAAGGGCACGCCGTGGCACCCGCACCGCGGCTTCGAGACCGTGACCTACATGCTCGACGGGACGTTCCTGCACCAGGACAGCCAGGGCGGGGGCGGCGTCATCTCCGACGGCGACACCCAGTGGATGACAGCCGGGTCAGGCCTGCTGCACATCGAGACACCACCGGAGGCGCTGGTCGTCGCGGGTGGGATGTTCCATGGGATCCAGCTCTGGGTGAACCTGCCGGCCAAGGACAAGATGAGCCCGCCGCGCTACCAGTCGCTCGAGGGCGGG
The DNA here is from genome assembly GCA_030840515.1 of Frankiaceae bacterium. Taxonomy (GTDB): domain Bacteria; phylum Actinomycetota; class Actinomycetes; order JAVEEJ01; family JAVEEJ01; genus JAVEEJ01. Next base: position 11,976 of record JAVEEJ010000190.1, read on the forward strand.
CAGGTCGCGCTGCTGTCATCGGGAGACGGCGGCGCGCTCGTGCGGGTCATCGCCGGTGACGTCGGCGAGCACCGCGGACCAGGCGCGACCCACACCCCCATCACGCTGGTGCACGCGACGGTGCGCCCGGGCGCCCGGTTGGTGCTGCCGTGGCGCACCGACTTCAACGCGCTGGTGTACGTGCTGGCCGGCTCGGGCCGGGTCAGCTCCGAGGGCCGGCCGGTCAGCAAGGGCCAGCTCGCGGTGCTCGGTCAAGGCGGGCAGATCGTGCTGCGCGGCGATGACAACCCGCTGCAGGCGAACGAGCCCGACCTCGAGGTGCTCGTCCTCGGCGGACGCCCGATCCGCGAGCCGGTTGCCGCCTACGGCCCGTTCGTGATGAACACGCGGGCCGAGCTCGTGCAGGCGGTCGAGGACTTCCAGGCCGGTCGGCTCGGGACGATCCCGGCTGACGGCTTGCAGCCCTTCCACCCTCGAGGCTGAGCCTCACCCCTTCGGCCGTAGGGACGCTGCTCCGGACGGCCGATGGTTCAGGGGTGAGGAGTCCTCTGGCGAACGCGCTCGCCATCGCCGGAATGCTCGGCGTGCTCGTGACGGGTACGGCGGCCCAGGCCAGCGACACGAGCTGCCCGGCCGCGGGGACCTACGTGCCTGGCACCACCTGGCACCGCACCGTGCTCGGCAACGGCATCTCGCTTAGCGAGGCCAGGAAGCGGGATTCGCGCGGCGTCGTCGACATGCACGTGCTGCGGGTGGCCACTACGACTCCGGGCGTGCACTTCGGTCCGCTGACCAGTCGCCTCGCCGAGCGCCACCCGCTGTCCTCCCTCGCGGCGGGGCGGGCACACCTGCTGGCTGCCAGCAACAGCGGCTACTACGACTTCACCCTGGGCGCACCCACCGGCCCCGTGATCGTGGCGGGCCGGCCGTGGGGGCTGTCCAGCGGGCACCAGGCCGCGTTCGGGTTCACCAGCGGCAACATCGCGCAGGCCGGACATGTCTGGCTGACGGGTACGGCGACCTGGGGGAGCAGCAGGCTGGCGGTGGTCGGGATCAACCGGCCCTCGGTGCCGGCGGGCCTCAGCGTCTACACGCCGCTCTGGGGGACGGCGCACAGGGTGGTGCTGCCATCGGGGTCCGTCTCGCGCTACGTCGTCTCCGGCAAGGTCACCACCGCGACCGGGACGTACACCTCGGCCCCGAGCAGCGGCTTCCTCGTGGTGGCACGTGGATCGACCGCGGTGGCCTGGCTCAAGGCCCCGCCGAAGGGTGCCGCGATGTCGATCGTGACCGGGGTCGCCACCGACGCGCCGCAGCCTTTCGCGCAGGCCTACGGGGTGGGCGTCACGCTGGTCAGCAAGCAGAGCACGGCGACCACGGGATTCAGCTGCCGCAGCAGCTACCCGCAGCCCGCGCGCACGGCGGTGGGCTACACCAACGGCGGCAAGACGCTGGTGATCGCCATCGTCACCGACCACCCCGGCACCGAGGTGCACGGCCTCGACGCCGACCAGATGTCCAAGCTGATGGCCGAGCTCGGGGTCACCCGCGCGTTCAGCTTCGACGGGTCGGGGTCGACCGAGCTGCTGGCCCGCATGCCGGGGACCAGCTCGCTGGCGATCCGCAACTACACCGCTGACGGCCATGAGCGCACCATGCCCCTCGGGTTGGGCGTCTACCTCGGCTGAGGCCGGCTGAGGTTGCACTCGCCGCCAACCCGCCTACGAGTCACCGCGGGCTTTGGTGGGCAGGTGGGGCGTCTGCCGGTCGAGCGGTCAGGAGTCGCTGGCCGCGGTGCCGAGTACGACGTTCCAGGGCCGGACCCGCCAGGTGTGGGCCAGCCCGTTCACCACGTAGGGGTCAGCCTCCGCGAAGCGGGTGATGACCTCGGGCTCCTCGACGTCCCAGACCAGCAGCGCGCGGTCCATGGGCTCGGCGAGCGCGCCCGCCAGCACCAGCTCGCCGCGCTCAGCCGCTGCCTGCGCCAGCGCGAGGTGCTCGGCCCGGAACTCCCCGCGCCGCTCCGCGTGATCAGCCACCAAGTCGTACTCGAGCAGCCACCAGCTCACCGTCGCCTCCGCTTCGCCGTACCCAGTACCGAGCGAGTGATCTCGCGGCCCGCCGCACTGGCGACCGACCGCGCGAACGACCTGAACACCGACGACGCGAAGATGCCGGCGACCGCGCCCGCTGCGCCGGCCGCGGCGGTCTCGCCGCGATGGGACTTCCCCGTCGAGGGGGCCGTGGTGGGAGGGGTCGCAGCCTGGCCGGCGCTGGCGTTCACCGCCGCCTCGCGTGCCGCCAGCTTCTCCCGGGCCGACTCGTCATCGAGCCGTTGCGCATAGCGCTGGGCCGTCGGAGACCCGGCGACGAGGGCGGTCTGCTGCGCCGGGTCGAGCTGTGCCATCAGCGACGCCGGCGCCCGCATCCGGGTCCAGGCGACGGGTGTGGGCACCCCGCGCTCCGACAGCACGGTCACCACCGCTTCGCCGATACCGAGCTGGGTCAGGAGCTCCTCGAGGTCGTAGCCCGACTTGGGAAACGTGGAGACGGTCGCCTTCAACGCCTTCGCGTCATCCGGGGTGAACGCCCGCAGCGCGTGCTGCACCCGGTTGCCGAGCTGGGCCAGCACGTCGGCCGGGACGTCCTTGGGCGTCTGCGTCACGAAGAACACGCCGACGCCCTTCGAGCGGATGAGCCGGACGGTCTGCTCGATCGAGGCGAGGAAGTCCTTGGAGGCGTCGTCGAAGAGCAGGTGCGCCTCATCGAAGAAGAAGACGAGCTTGGGCTTGTCGACGTCGCCGACCTCGGGCAGCTCGTGGAAGAGGTCCGCCAGCAGCCACATGAGGAAGGTCGAGAAGACCCGCGGCTGGTCTTGGACTCCGGGCAGCTCGAGGATCGTGACGAGCCCACGGCCGTCGGGCGCCAGGCGCATGAGATCAGCGGTGTCGAACTCCGGCTCGCCGAAGAAGTCTCCGGCACCCGCGTCGGTGAAGCCGATCAGCTCGCGCAGCAGCACCTGGGCGGTCGCCTTCGACAGTCCGCCAAGCCCGTCGAGGTCGGCTTTGCCCTCGTCGGAGACCAGGTAGGTGATCACCGCCCGAAGGTCCTCGATGTCGTCCAGGTCGAGGCCTTGCGCGTCGGCGTAGTGGAACACCAGGTTCAGCGACGATGACTGCACGTCGTTGAGGTCGAGCACCTTCGACAGCAGCAGCGGACCGAACGAGGAGACGGTCGCGCGCACGGCAGCGCCTGTCCCGTGACCACCCAACGCGAGGAACTCGACAGGGAAGGCGGCCGGTGCCCACTGCTGGCCGATGTCCGCCGTACGCGTCGTGATCCGCTCGTTCGGCACCCCCGGTGTGGCCATGCCCGAGACGTCACCCTTGATGTCGGTGAGGAACACCGGCACGCCAGCGGCCGATAGCTGCTCGGCCATGAGCTGCAGGGTGCGGGTCTTGCCGGTGCCGGTTGCCCCGGCGACCAGACCGTGGCGGTTGCACATCGCAAGCGGGATCCGCACCCCCGCGTCCGGGAGCGCCTTGGCGTCCTCGACCAGAGCGCCCAACTCGATCGACGGCCCGCTGAAGCGGTAGGCCTCGGCGATCGTGTCGGCGTCAACTGCGGCTCGACCTGTCATAGGGCTCTCCTCGGGGTGTGTTTGTGACCCTATGAGGGTTCGGTTCGCCCCTGCCCGGGGACTGTGCCTGACATGAGTGGTTCTGGATCGATTCGCCGTGAGGTGCGGCGCCAGATCCGACGGCCGGGTGTCGCCATCGATGTGGTGGCTGATGTCAGCGCCGCTGTCGCCACGAACGGCGAGGCGGCGAGCTCGACGCAGTCCATCCAGATCAAGCAGGAGCACGGCGCATCCGTGGTCAGCCACACCGACGAGGAGGAGCAATGAGCGAACGCGAGCCAGAAGGCCTGCCCCCCGAGGAGCTCGAGGCGCAGAACGGCGAGGAGCTGCCCGACCGCGAGCAGATGAGCCTCGTGAACGCGAACATCGCCATCCCGGTCAATGCGGCGGTCGCCGCGAACGTCCTGAGCGACGGGGCGATCGCCTACGCCGACGCAACGCAGGACACCCCCATCGACCAGAGCAACTAGAGGAGCGACATGAGCGAGATGCAGCCTGAGCCCCCCACCAGCACCAGCGGCACCGAGGCCGAGGGCCTCACGCCGGAAGAGCTCGAGGCAGAGAACGGCGAGCAGCTGCCCGACCGCGAGCAGATGAGCCTCATCAACGCGAATCTCGCGGCACCGGTGAACGCGGCGGTCGCGGCGAACGTGCTGAGTGACAACTCGGTGGCCTACGCCAACGCCACACAGAACGTGGACATCGACCAGAGCAACTAGCAGCAATCGACAGAACGGAGCACGGCATGAGTGAGACCACACCCGAGACCGAGCCCACCGGCACCAGCGACCTCGGCCCGGAAGGCAGTGGCCTGACGGAGGAGGAGCTCGACCAGGAGACGGGCGAGCAGCTCCCCGACCGTGAGCAGATGTCGTTGGTCAACGCGAACGTCGCCGCCCCGATCAACGCCGCCGTTGCGCTCAATGCGCTCAGCGACAACTCGACGGCGTACGCGAACGCGGAGCAGACCGCTCACATCACGCAGGGCAACTAGCAACAAGTCAGCGCGAAGGGAGGCCGGTCACGTCGTGGCCGGCCTTCTCTCGCCTGCACGCCCCACCGTCTGATACCGACCCATGAGAGCGAGCCGATGACGCTGGCACCGGAGCGAACCCAGGACGCGAGTACGTCGGCTCCTGCGTCCCGGACTCGCGTGTGGGGCAGCGAGCGCCGGCACCCGGCGCCGCCACGGTCAACAGGCAGCGGCGGTAAGGCTGACAAAGGCGCGCCGGCCGACGACCGGCCCAAGCTCGCTGATGGCGTCGAGCTCGTCGGCGAGTACGAGGGTTCCGGCTACAAGGAGCCGCACTACCTCGCCAGGCGCGGCGCGACCGGCATCGTCCAGCTCAGTCACCTGCTGCATCTCGTGGCCGAGCAGTGTGACGGCCGCAGGTCCTACGCCGAGATCGCGGCCGCTGTGTCCGACGGCTACGGCAAGCCGGTCTCCGAGGACAACGTCCGCACCCTCGTCAACGACAAGCTCCGCGCGCTCGGCGTGGTGGCGTCGACCGATGGCCGCACCGCGACCATCGACGACTCAGACCCGCTCTTGGGTCTGAAGTTCAAGGTCACCCTGCTGGGACCGCGCGCGGTCAACCGCGTCGTCCGGCCGCTGACCCCGCTGTTCTGGGTCCCGGTGGTCGTCCTCATCGGACTCGGCCTCGCCGCTTTCGACGGCTGGCTGTTCTTCGGCCACGGACTGGCCCAGGGGCTGCGCAAGACGGTGCAGCACCCGATCGTATTCCTCGTCGTCGGTGCACTGGTGGTCGTCTCGGCGGCGATGCACGAGCTCGGCCACGCCGGCGCACTGCGTGCAGGTGGAGGCAAGCCGGGCCGGATGGGGGCGGGGCTGTATCTCGCGTGGCCGGCGTTCTACACCGACGTCACCGACGCGTACTCCCTGAACCGCCGAGGCAGGCTGCGGACCGACCTCGGTGGCGTGTACTTCAACGCGATCGCCGTACTCGGCTGCGCCGGTGTCTACGCGCTCACGCGCTTCGAGCCGCTGTTGCTCATCTGCTTCGTGCTCCAGATGCAGGTGCTGCAGCAGATGCTGCCGCTGCTGCGACTCGACGGCTACTACGTGCTGTCGGACCTGCTCGGCGTCCCCGACCTCTTCAAGCGCACCGGCCCGGTGCTCAAAGGACTGATCCCAGGACGCGAGCGTGACCCGCTCGTCAACGAGCTCACTCCGAAGGCGCGCCGGATCATCACGTGGTGGACGCTCGCGGTTGTCCCGTTGCTGCTGGCCAACCTGCTCTACATCGTGGTGAACGCGCCGCGCATCCTCGCGACGGCCTGGGACTCAGCCGCCCACCAGATCGGCACCATCCAGGGCGACCACGGGGCCGCGCGCGCGGTGGCCGCGTTGCAGCTGCTGATCCTGCTCATCCCGATCACGGGGATCTGCATCACCCTGGTCCGGGTCTCGTCGCGCACCGGCCGTGCGGCCTGGTCGTGGTCGGCCGGCTCACCTGCGAAGCGACTCACCACCGCCCTGGCGACGTTGGCGTTCCTGGGGCTGCTCGTCTTCGCGTGGTGGCCCGACGGCAGCTTCACGCCCTATCGCCCGGGTGACACCGGAACCGTCGCCGCAGGCTTCCAGGACATCGGCCGGCCAGGGGTCGGCACCCCCGAGTTGCGGTCGCCGCGTGAGGCCCGCCAGCCGCTGCCGGCGCAGCCGGGGTCGACGGGCACCACGACGGACACGAGTACGACGCCGGGGGACAACCCGGCGCCAGAGCCCAGCGCCTCCGCCGGCACAGGCGCCCAGCCGGACCCGGTTGGCTCCGCCCAGCCGACCCCGAGCACCGAGCCGAGCACGGCACCCAGTGCGACGGCGACTCCCTGAGGAGGGTGACGTGAGCCGATTCAACCTCGGACGCCTGCGGATGCACGGCAGGCGTGGTGTCGTCATTGCGCTGGCTGCGGGACTCGCCGTCGTCGGCGTCGGTGCTTACGCGTCGGCGGAGCTCGCGAGTGGCGGCAGCGCCCCCGACTCCGCTGCGAGCCCGAGCAGCGGCGGCAACGGTGACGACAACGTCGCGGTGGCCGTCGGCAAGGACGGCAAATCGGTCTGGGCCATCCGACTCAAGGTGGTCAAGGTGAGCGGTGACGTCGTGGACGCCGGGAACGCGGCCGTGGCTGCCGCCGGCTGCACCGACTGCGAGACCGTCGCGATCGCTATCGAGGGCGTCCTGGTCACGGGCGACGTCGAGGTCGTGGAGCCGGTGAACATCGCGCTTGCTCTCAACACCGACTGCCAGGGCTGCCAGACCCTTGCAGCCGCCTACCAAACCGTCATCGGGACCAATGGCAACGTGCGCATCACAGGGGAGGGGCGCCGCGCCATCGCCGACCTGCGCAAGCAGCTCCACGACCTGCGCAAGAGCGGGCTGCCGCTCGAGCAGATCGCCGCGGAGGTGGACCGGATCGCCGCGGAGTTCACGCAGGTGCTGCGCACTCAGGTCGTTCCCGTCGGGCCGCGGGACAAGGCCTACGGCACGTCCACTGCGCAGCCGACGGCCTCGCCCACCGAGCAGCCCGCGCCTTCGGCCACAGCGACCGAGCCGGCGAGCCCAGAGCCCAGCGCGACGCCGACTCCCTAGCTCACCGCAAGAGTTCAGCCACCAGTGCGCTGACCAGCGCGCTGCGCCGTGCCAGCTCGGCGACGACGATGTGCTCCGAGCGGGCGTGCGCCCCGCCGCCGACCGCGCCGAGCCCGTCCAGCGTGGGCACGCCTATCCCGGCCGTGAAGTTCCCGTCGGATCCGCCCCCGACCGATATCTCGGCCAGCGGGTCCAGGCCGAGGTCGGCGGCGAGCGCACAGGCCCTGTCGAAGAGCTCGACGGACATCCGGCGCTCCAGCGGCGGGCGGTTCGGGGCTCCCTCGAGTCGAAGCGCAGCGCCGGGGAGCACAGGCGTCAGCGCGTGCAGCGCCGCGTCGACGCGCCACTGCTCGGCGGCGGTCTCGGCCCGCACGTCGACGCTGAGTCGGGCCTCGGCCGGAACGGTGTTCGTGGTGGTGCCCGCGTGAGCCACGGTGGGCGTGACGGTGGTGCCCACGTCGACGGCCTGCAGCTCGGCGATCGCCAGCGCCTGGTGGGCGAGCTCGAGGGTCGCGTTCACCCCCTTCTCCGGCTCGACGCCGGCGTGCGCCGCTAGCCCTCGCACGTGCAGCTCGTACATCGACACGCCTTTGCGTTGGGTCTTCACAGCGCCGTCAGCCGCGCCCTCCAGCACCAGCGCCGCGCCCGCGGCCAGCGCGGTCTCCTCGATGAGCGCGCGGGAGCTCGGCGAACCCGTCTCCTCATCGGTCGTCAACAGCACAGCGACGCCGTCGAGCGAGTCGAGCACCGCGAGTGCGTGCAGCAGCTGGACCACGCCGGCCTTCATGTCGAAGGTGCCCGGGCCGCTCGCGATGCCGTCCTCCACGCGCAGCGGCCACTCAGCCGTCGTGCCGAGCGGCCACACCGTGTCGAGGTGCCCGATGAGCACGACGCGGTCCGCGGCACCGAAACGCCAGCGCAGATGGGTCCGCTCGTCCACCACGATGCGCTCGGGCGCCGCCCCGAGCAGTGCCTGGCCCAGCTCAGCCGCAGCGTCGGCGGCTCGCGTGGTGGCCGCCAGGTCGGCGGTAGGCGACTCGACATCGACCAGTGCGGCCAGGTGCTCCAGCATCACCTCGGTCCGCTCGGTCAGCGTGCGCAGGACGGAGGTCACCCGCGGCATCCTGCCCGAGCCTCACGCGCGGCCGCGGCAGAGCTCGAGGATCGCCAGCGCCAGCCTGCCGCCCTCAGGCCCGAGCGCGTCGCGGTAGCGGCCCAGGACGACCCGTTCGCGGCCGTGCTGGATGCGGGGACCACCGCTCGCCACCCGCAGCTGCTGGATCTCCCGGGACGCGTCCCGCCGGCGGCGCATGAGGTCGACGAGCTCGTCGTCCAGGGCGTCCAGCTCGGCGCGCAGGCCGGCGAGCACCACGTCGAGTCCGTCGGTGGGGCTCGGACGCGGGATCGCGCTGTGAGTCGGGATGGTGGTGTGAGTCGGGATGGTGGCGTGAGTCGGGATGGTGGTGTGAGTTGGCATCGGCATGACATGTCCTCCTGCTAGGAGGGCCGCGCCCGGTGACGCAAGAAAGCCCCGGGCGGTGGCCCGGGGCTTGGTGATCGCGGTCAGGTCAGACGCGAGCAGGCACCGGGATGCGGTGCCCATAAAACCTCTGCGTCGACATGGGGGTGACTCTAAGGGCAGGTGATGAGCGGGCGCTGGGTTTCGTCTCGGATGCCGGGACCGAGCCGCACCTCACACGCGGGTGTCGACCTCGCCGTCGGGCTTGCCCGGCACAGCAACGGCCGGCTGCCGGGCGGAAGCGGCCGGGACTCCCGGCGGTGAGGTGTCCGGGGTCGTCCTGTCACCGGTCGGCTGGCCTGCGGTGGGCACTGTCGGCCCGGGCTGTACGGCCTGGTCGTCGCGGTCCGGCGTACTCGTTCCCTGCTCTCGCGGGTCTGCTCCGTCGTCCAGCTGGGTCTGAGCGCCGTCATGGACAGGAGTGCCGTCGTGCGCGTCGCGTTCCATGGTTCCGTGCTACCCCCGCCGGGTGCCCTCACGCGTGAGACCGAGGTCACGCGTGAGGCTGGGCGCGGGCGGGTAAGTGGTCCACACCTGACAACCACTGCATGACCATCAACTGCATCCACCACCACTGCGCCGGAGGCCACCCCCCATGTCCAGCATCGAAGAGCACGTCGACGTCGAGGTCCCCGTCCGCACGGCCTACAACCAGTGGACGCAGTTCGAGGAGTTCCCCCAGTTCATGGAGGGCGTCGACTCGGTCAGCCAGCTCACCGACTCGCTGACCCACTGGACCGTGACGATCGCCGGCCAGACCCGCGAGTTCGACGCCGAGATCACCGAGCAGAAGCCCGACGAGCGCATTGCCTGGCGCAGCCTCGACGGCCTGGGGCAGGCGGGGGTCGTGACCTTCCACCGGCTGGACGAGTCGACGACGCGGATCATGCTGCAGATGGAGTTCCAGCCCGAGGGACTGGTCGAGAAGGCCGGCGACATGCTGGGGCTCGCCAAGCAGCGCGCGAAGGGCGACCTCAACCGCTTCAAGGAGTTCATCGAGCGGCGTCAGGTCGAGACCGGTGCGTTCCGCGGTCAGATCGACAACCAGGTCTGAGCGGACGAGACGGTGACTGAGCCTCGCTACGGCTGGACGCCGTCGATCGACCAGGTGAAGCCGCGCGGGCTCCCGAGCCCGCGCGGTCCGCTGTCTGCCTTGCTCATCGATCAGCTGGCCGGTCCCGTGCGCGGGGTGGGGCGCCCGCCGGCCTACAGCGGCGATCCCGTGCATGGGGAGGACGCGGCGCTCGCGCTCTACGTGCTCTACGAGCTGCACTACCGGGGCTTCGCCGACGTCGACGAGGACTGGGAGTGGGAGCCGTCGCTGCTCGCGACCCGGGCTGAGCTCGAGCGTGACTACATCGCGCGCGTCACCGAGCTCGTCGGTCCTGTCCCGGAGGCCGGCGACGTGGTGACTGGCCTGCAGGCCGCGATGTCGGTGGTGGAGGGCCCCTCGCTGTCGATGTACGCGGCGGAGCGAGCCGACCTGCGCGAGCTCCGCGAGCTCGCCGTGCACCGCTCGGCGTGGCAGCTGAAGGAAGCCGACCCGCACTCGTGGGCGATCCCGCGGCTGGCGGGCCGGCCCAAGGCGGCGCTCATCGAGATCCAGAAGGACGAGTACGGCGAGGGCGTGCAGCGCGACATGCACCAGGTGCTGTTCGGCCTGACGATGGAGAGCCTGGGGCTCGATGCCTCCTACGGCGCCTACCTCGACCACCTGCCGGCGGTGACGCTCGCCACCGTCAACCTGGTCTCGATGTTCGGCCTGCACCGCAAGTGGCGCGGCGCGCTGTGCGGCCACCTCGCGACCTTCGAGATGACGAGCGTCGCCCCGATGGGGAACTACGCGGCGGCCATGCGCCGACTCGGGATGTCCACGGACTCACGGCACTTCTACGAGGTGCACGTGGTCGCGGACGCACACCACTCGAGTGTGGGCGCGGAAGAGCTCGCCGGGGGCCTGGTCGAGCAGGAGCCGGAGCTGCTGCCGCAGGTGCTGTTCGGCGCGGCTGCGGTCTCGGTGCTGGAGCGGCACTTCGCCGACCACGTCCTCGACAGCTTCGGCCAGGGCGAGACCTCGCTGCTCAAGCCCTTGGAGCGACGGTCCCGCCGTCTGGTCGTCGCCTGACGGTCAGTCGTTGCTCGCCCGTTGCTGGGCGATGGCGTAGCCGTACTGCAGCACGTCACTGGCGGCACGCACAGCGAGCACGGCCGCGACCATCCGCGTGAGGCGCGGAGCGACCACGAGGCCGAAGCCGAATCCGGTCGCCAGCCACTGCGCCATGCAGAACGGGCAGGTCAGCAGCTCGCCGAGGGCGTGCTTCACGCCGTCGGGATGCCGCACCTCTTCCTGCAGCTCGTTGGGTCCGCTCACGCCGTCGAACCGGGTGAACGGCGCCCGCAGTGGGCTGGTCACCGCCTCCTTCGTCAGCAGCCGGCTGGCCTTGTGTGTGGCGACTGCCAGCAGGGCGATGTCGGCGAGCTCGATGCGCTCAGGCAGCCGCTTCCCACTGCGCCGCAGCAGCAGGGACGCGAGCCCGACGGCGCCGCCGTACACGCCCATCACGCGCACGTAGCCACCGAGCGGGCGATCGGCTGACCCGGCGTAGGCCTCTTGAGCCGCGTGCGCTCGGGCCTGCACCCTGTCGTGCATCCTGCTGGTCATCGCGCTCCTGATCGCGGTGGCTTCCATGCGTGGCCCATGCCCCGCAGCGACGGCTGTGAACCGAAGGCTTGCCTCGGCGCTTCCCGGGGAAGGCAACACCCATGGACCGCTTCCCTGATCCCGGCTCTCCACTAGAAGACGCTGGCGTCCCCGACCTCCAGGACGCCACGGTCGGCCAGCGACTGTCAGGTGACGAGTACGACGAGATCGACGTCACCCACGACCGCCCGCTGGCCAGCGAGGCCTGGGGCACCACCCCCGCCGAGCAGCGTGCGGGGGAGCCGCTCGACATCCGGTTGGCTCACGAGGAGCCGGACTTCGGCGAGGGCATTGCGCTCGACCCCGACGCCAACGCCGCGGGCCGTCTGGTCGACCCCGACGAGGGTGCCCACTCAGATGTGGAGTCCGACGCGGTGGCTCGCTCGGTCGGCCTGGCCGGCGGCGGGCTGACAGCCGAAGAGGCCGCGATGCACCTCATCGACGAACCCACCTACGAGGACTAGGCGCACACCGCATGCCGCGGTTGCGCCGGGTCGACCCCCGGTCACCCGGGATCACCCGGCGCCGCAAGGGCCGCGGGTTCGAGTACGTCGACGCGCGCGGGCGCTCCGTCACCAACAGCGAGGTGCTCGACCGGATCAGTGCTCTGGCGCTGCCACCTGCGTGGAAAGACGTCTGGATCTGCGCCGACCCGAACGGCCACATCCAGGCGGTCGGCACGGACGCGGCCGGACGCCGGCAGTACCGCTATCACGACCACTGGCGAGAGCGCCGCGACCGCGCGAAGCACGACCGCGTCCTCGAGCTCGCCGCGGTGCTACCCGACCTGCGCGACCAGGTCTGCAAGGACCTCGCCGAGGCCGGACGCGGCGCCATCAGCCAGCGGGCCGCCCTTGCGCTTGCGGTGCGGCTGCTGGACCTGGGCTTCTTCCGCATCGGTGAGGAGCGCTACGTCGCGGCGAACGGCACGTTCGGTCTGACGACGCTGCAGCGGGACCACGTACGGGTGGTGCGGGGCGAGACGATCAGCTTCGACTACCTGGCCAAAGGAGCGAAGCGCAGAACCCTCGAGCTGACCGACCCGGAGGCGGCGGCGGTGGTCTCGCGGCTGAAGCGGCGGCGCGAGCGCAGCCGGCGCCTGCTCGCCTGCACGACCGACGGGCGCTGGTGCCGGATCACCTCGCGCGACGTCAACGACTACCTGCGCGAGGCCACCGGGCTGGCGATCACCGCAAAGGACTTCCGCACCTGGCACGCCACCGTGTTGATGGCTGTCGCCTTGGCGATGTCGACGGAGGCGACGACGTCGCAGTCGGCGCGCCAGCGCGCGGTGGCCCGGGCGGTTGCCGAGGTCGCGCACTACCTCGGCAACACTCCGGCCGTCTGCCGACGCAGCTACATCGACCCGCGCGTCATCGACCGCTTCAACGACGGGGACACGATCCGGCCCGTTATGGACAAGCTCGCTTTCGGTGTCGATCCCAGCGAGCCGGCGACGCGCGGCGCCATCGAGGACGCAGTGCGCGACCTGTTGCGCGTCGCCTGACTCTGCTTCAGGACTGGGACATCGGGCAGTCAGGACTGGGACGTCGGGACCAGCTTGGGCGCGCCGCTGTCTGCGTCGTCGGACTGCAGCTTCGCGATGCGGTTCTCCAGTGCAGTGATGACGGGCAGGCGGTTGGCGTGATTGCGCTCCCACTCCCGCAGCTGGATCAGCTGCACGACGTCGAGCGGACGGATCCGGTTGCGCAGCGACCCGATGGTGAGGTGATCGAAGTCCGGCAGCGGCAGCTCGTCGTGGGTCATGGTGGCGCCGGAGACGAAGTCGTCGGCGTCGGCAACCTGGAGGGCCGCCTTCTCCACGAGGGCGGCGGCAGCGCCTGGGGCTCCGACCTCCGCGGCCTCCTGCGCCACGGGCTCCGGCTCCGGTCGCGCCTGGGCAGGCGGGGGGAGAGTCGCGTCCCGCTGGGCCTCCACGTCGGCGACCTGGTGCTCGCCCATCGGCGGCGAGAACGCCTCGCCCGGCATCGCCTTGCGCACGAGCGCCGACCCCACGCCCCAGGCCGTGCCTGCGACGGTTCCGACCAGGTGCGGGAGCTCCTTCAGCACGGCAGGCGCGGCGCCGCGGGCGGTCGTGGCCAGGGCACCGGCGACCTGCATGGTCGACCGAGCCCGCTCGAGGACCGCCTCGCGGGAGAGCTCCTCTGGGACGAGGGGAAGTCGCATCGTGTCCTCCAAGAACGGTCGTGGGTTGATGGTCCCTTGCCCTCAGGTGAGTCGACCCGAACCTGTCACCTCAGGGTGAGTGGCAGGTCCTCCCCGCGGGGGCAGAAGGCTGACCACGAGGTCGACAGTCGTCCGCCGATCACAGTGGAGGTCCTGGTGGAGCGAGGAAGCACCAAGCACGGGCGACAGCTGGACGAGGCCCTCAAGCACGAGACCGCGGGATTGGTCAGCGGTGGCCACGCGACTCACGCCGAAGAGTGGCGCGACCCCGAGCCGGCGGGCGAGGACCAGGCGGTGACCACGGCCCTGGTGGGTGGCACGCCTGCAGGCCTTGCGCCCGAGGAGGTCGAGGCGCGGAGCGAGCTCGCTCGCTACCTGGGTCTTGCCTGCTTCCCCGGCACGGCCATGCTGCTGCTCGAGGCAGCGGCTAGCAACAGTGCTCCGGAGACGATCCTTAACCAGCTGCGCACACTGCCGACCGACGCGGAGTTCGAGAACGTCGCGGAGGTGTGGCAGGGGCTCGGCGGCGGCCTGGAGGAGCGGACCTAGCGGTCTTCCTCAGCGCGCCGGCACAAGCGCCAGGGCGAGAAAGGCAGCCGACCGGGTCATCGCCGTCGGGCCGGCGTGTTCTGGAGGGCGAAGATGCGGCGCCAGGCGAGCCGGGTCTCGGCGGCCCGGCGCCGCTTCGCGTAGTAGGCACGCAGCAAGGCACGGCGCTGGTCGAGCAGTGTGGTGGCGTCGTCGTTCACGCCTGAGTGATCGCCCGGCTACGCGCTGTCCAAACTCCCCGTTACCGGTTGAGCTTGGGGCCTCCGACGAGGGTGCCGATGACGCCCTCGTTGTCGTGGATGCTCTCCACCTTCGTCTTCTCACAGTCGGCTTGGCACGCGTCGACGTACGCGCCCCACGGGGCACCGTCCGGCGCGATCTCCACATCGATGAAGTCGAGCACCCGACCGCAGCGGCCAGGGCCGCAGTCATCGACCTTGTAGGCGTGCTTCGGGTCGTTGATCGTGGCCGTGTAGAAGGTCGGGTTGGAGGTCAGCAGGCCGGTCGCCGAGGCGAGGTAGCCGTTCCAGAAGGCGCCCTTGCCAGGCGTCATCGTCGTTCCGTAGTAGGCGATCGCGATCTTGCCGGGGGCACCGACCGTGAGGGTGGCGAGGTTCGTCGCCTTGACCCCCGGGGCCGCCGCGTTGACCGGCTTGCTCCAGGACTTGCCGGCGTTGCGCGAGATGCTGATCATCGGCTTGCGCTCGGAGTTGTTCCACAGGTAGTAGAGGTTGTTCTGCTTGTCGATCGCGACGCTCGGGTCACCGCCCTTGACGGGGTCGGGCGAGACGTGCGAGATCGTCCAGCTCGCGCCTTCGTCCTTGCTGATGGCGAGCGTCGGCCTGTTGCTGCAGCCTGCGTAGGGGATGTAGATCCAGCCTCGGCTGTCGGTGACGCCGTGGCCGTTGAGCCCCGAGCACTCCGGGTTGTCCGCGCCGACGGTCGGGATCCAGGTGATGCCGCCGTCGAGCGACTTCGTGCAGTCGGTGTAGGCCAGCTTGTTGAAGCAGTAGTAGACGACCTTCGAGTACAACGGGGTCAGGGTGCTGGTGACCGGCTTGCCGGTGAAGACCGTCTGGTGGTCGTTGACCGGCTCGCCGCAGGCGATCGGGTTGGTGATCCAGAGCGCGCCGTTGTTGTCGCTGTAAGAGATCTCGTTGCAGCCCAGGTTGAGGTCGATGTTGTAGATCCGGTCGAAGTCACCGGCGTGGTCGACGTAGAGGTAGGGGTCCTGCGAGATCACGTGGGTGCTGGCACCGGTGTTCGGGTCACCGGGCGAGACGTTCTGCCAGGTCTTTCCCTTGTCCTTCGTGATGAAGATCGCGCGGCCACCGGGGGCGACCGTCTGCAGCGCCTCGGTGGAGCCGGCGCAGGAGGTCACGCAGCCGGAGCTGATGGTCGCGACGACGTACCCGTTGCGCGTGATGCCCAGCGTGGGTTCCCCCGCACCGTGGTGCAGGCGGAACTCCTTGGGGGTGGGCAGGCCGTGCGCCGCGATCTTCTTGCCGTCCGCGTGGTGGGCGACCGCGGTGCGGCCGGCAGCGGTTGCGCTGCCTGCCGCGCTCAGCGCGAGCGCGCTGCCGGCCACGAGGGCCCCCACTGCGAGGAGGCGGAACGAACGAGCATTGCGGCGCGACGTGCGCATGGGGCACTCCAGATCTGGGCGCGCTCGTGGCGCGCTCACTGAGGGGGGCGGGTGGCCTTGCCGGAGTCCTTCGCCACCGAGCGCCTGATCCCTCCTCGCTACGCTCGGACCGCTCCTGGAGGGTTCGCGTAGTGGCCGAGCGCAGGCGCCTTGAAAGCGCCCAGGCGGTTCATCCCGTCTCGTGGGTTCAAATCCCACACCCTCCGCCGGTCGCACGTCTCAACCCCTAGCCTGCCCGCAGGTGCGCGAGGTGGGAGCCGGGATGACGCGCTGTTCGAGGTGGTGCCTGGCGCTGGGTGCCCTTGGGCTGCTCCTGGTCGGCTGGCCCCCAGGCGTGGCGGCCGCGGCCGCGCCACCCTCGCCGTGCGCCCTCCTGACCTCGGCCGAGGTGACCGCGGTCACCGGGCTCCCGGTCAAGACGCCGTACCTGTTCACTCCGGCGAACTGCGTCTGGGACACCCCGAACTTCGCCGACGACAGCAGTGGTCAGCCTTACGCCCGCGTCTCCACGATCTTCCAGCCCTACTCGGGCAGCGGGCTGCCGGTGCTGAACGACCAGGACGACGCGGTCAGCGCACAGCTCGGTGTCCCCGCCTCGATCGAGGTCATGGGACCGCAGGAGGGCCCCTTCCCGACGACTCGGATCACCGTCATGAACGGCCTGCAGCTCGCCACCCTCGACTACGGCCGCTGCGATGTGGCCGACGCTGCCGGCGGGTGCAGCAACGCGAAGGGCAGCACGACGGAGGGCGCGCTCAGGCTCGCGAGGCTGATGCTGCCCCGAGTCCCGTTCATCGCCCCGCCGACGGACACTCCCGGCCCGCAGCCCACCGCGCCGACCATCACGCAGACTCCACCGGCGCCGGCCGTCGCCGGGCCTGCCGGCCCGCGCCACCACACCCGCCCCGCCGTCTTCGCCGCCAAGCTCCCGGACCTGCGCTCGACCTTCGGCGACGCGTCCCAGGACCTGGTGAACCTGCTGCTGGCGTTCGCTGTCCTGCTGTTCGTCACGTTCCCGGCCGAGCTGTTCAACAAGACCTTCGAGAAGCACTACTCCGAGATCCGCGCGGGATGGAGGCGCTGGTTGCACCTGCCGCCGCCGAACGGTGAACCGCGACCCCCGCGCGGCACGTCGTTCGCGGCGGTGGTGCTCACCGGCGCCGTGCTCGGGGCGCTGCTCGATCCCCACGCCGGTCTGGACCTGTCAACCGCGCTCGGGCTGCTCGCCACGCTCGTCACGATCGTCGTGTTCCTCCTGCTCAAGGCAGGGATCGAGACCGGCTACCGCCGGAGCCGACAGCTTGACGGCGCGCGGGTCCTGCGGGCGCTGCCGGGCGGGCTCGCGGTCGCAGCGGCGTGCGTGCTCTTCTCGCGGCTGCTCAACTTCCAGCCCGGCTACCTCTACGGCGTGGTCGCCGTAGTCGCCTTCTCGACGGCGATGCCGAAGCAGGACAAGGGACGCGTCAGCGCCGTCTCTCACGTGGCTCAGTTGGTGGTCGGCTTGGTCGCGTGGCTGGTCTGGCTTCCTGTCCACGATGCCGGCAGCACGTGGCCGGTCATTCTCGCCACGGATGTTCTGGGCGCCCTTTTCGTCGCCGCGCTCGTGAGCACCACTCTGACCCTGCTCCCGCTGCGCTTCCTCGACGGTGGTCACGTCTTCGAGTGGCGCCGAACCGTGTGGGGCGCCCTGTTCCTGACGGCGGCCTTCGTCATGCTTGCCGTCATGCTCAACCCCCACAGTGACAAGGTCAGCTCTGGTCCTAGCAACTGGGTGCTGGCGATCGCGCTGCTTGTGCTCTTCGGCGCCGCCTCGGCGGGGTTCGCCTTCTACTGGCACCGGCGCGATGCGCGGGCCGTCGCGGTCACCCCGTAACGCTGAGCCGGATGTCCATGCCCCCGCGCGTGGGGACCAGGGCAACCGCCGCGGTGAGCCCGCCGCGCTCGAAGCGCAACAGCTCCGGGCTCGCCGCGAGGGCGGTCCAGCCGCCGGCGCGCATCGCCGCCTCCAGCTGAGGGCGCACCTGTGCGCTCGTGAGGCTCGTCTGTGTTGCAGCGGCGAGCACCGGGTCGCCGCTGCCTGGGATCGTGATCCGGGGCGCTTCCTGCCGGCCACCCGGCACCACCGGCAAGGACTTGATGAGATCGAGCACACCGGCGGCGCCGACCAGCAGCGCGGTGCACCGCGAGTGCATGGCGGCATCCCCGCAGACCCCGACCTCGTCAGCGGCCCGATGCTGCGGCTGACCGTTTCCAGGACCGTCGGCGGCGCTGCGGACAAGGACCGTGAGCAGACCACTGAGCACGAGTACGGCGATGCTCACGCCAAGGGTCGGCGTACTCGTCGCCCACTGCTTTGCTCGTCCTTGCGGCACCGCGCGCCAGACGAGCAGCAGCCCCAGCGCGACGAGGACGAGGGCGAGCGCTCTCACAGCCCCATCGTGCGGCCGATGATCTCCTTCATGATCTCGGTTGTGCCGCCGTAGATCGTCTGCACGCGGGTGTCGAGGTAGGCGCGGGCGATGGGGTACTCGCTCATGTAGCCGTAGCCGCCGTGCAGCTGCAGACAGGTGTCGATCACGCGCTTCTGCATCTCGGTCGCCCACCACTTCGCCATCGCGGCGTCGGCGACGGAGAGCTCGCCGCGGACGTGGGTCTCGAGGCACTTGTCCACGAAGGCCTGCGCGACGGCGACCTCGGTCGCAGCCTCGGCGAGAGTGAAGCGCGTGTTCTGGAACGAGCCGATGGACTTGCCGAAGGCCTTGCGCTCCTTGACGTAGTCGGTCGTTGTGCGCACCGCCCAGTCCGCCGCCGCAACGCCGACGAGGGCGATGCACAACCGCTCCTGCGGAAGGTTGTGCATGAGGTAGATGAAGCCCTTGCCCTCCTCGCCGAGCAGGTTCTCCTTGGGCACGCGCACGTCGGTGAACGACAGCTCGGCGGTGTCCTGCGCCTTGAGGCCGATCTTGTCGAGGTTGCGGCCGCGCTCGAAGCCGGGCATGCCGCGCTCGAGCACGATGAGGCTGATGCCCTGGTGCTTCGCATCGGGATCGGTCTTCGCCACGACGATGACGAGGTCGGAGTGGATGCCGTTGGTGATGAACGTCTTCGAGCCGTTGACGATGTAGTCGCTGCCGTCCTTGACCGCGGTGGTGCGGATGCCCTGCAGGTCCGAGCCGGCGCCGGGCTCGGTCATGGCGATCGCGGTGATGAGCTCGCCGGTGCAGAACGGCGGCAGCCAGCGCTGCTTCTGCTCGTCGGTGCCGTAGGCAAGCAGGTAGGGCGCGACGATGTCGTTGTGCAGGCCCCAGCCGAGGCCGGTCGCGCCGGCGAAGGTGATCTCCTCGTCGAGCACCGCGTTGAAGCGGAAGTCGTCGGTCCCGCCGCCGCCGTACTCCTCCGGCACCTGGAAGCCGAGCAGCCCCTGCTTGCCCGCCTCGGTCCACACCTCCCGGTCGACGATGCCGTTCTTCTCCCACTGCCCGTGGAAGGGCACCACTCGCTCGGCGAAGAAGTCGCGGGTCGACTGACGGAGGGCCTCGTGCTCGGCTTCGAAGACTGTGCGGTTCACGTGGGTGAGAGTACGGCGCACTGCGGCGAAGGGCCGTCGTACCCGTCCGAGCCTCTTCTGGGGTCCGGTAGCCTTCTGCGTCGCACCACTGGAGGCTTCGCCTAGTCCGGTCTATGGCGCCGCACTGCTAATGCGGTTTGGGTCTCAAGCCCATCCGGGGTTCAAATCCCCGAGCCTCCGCCAGAGCACCGATCGCTGTCGGTCACGCTTGGCCGAGCAGGAACGCCATCGCGAATCCGAGCACCGTCACCAGCCCCACTGCGCTGCCGCCACCCTCCGTGGCCTCGGGCAGCATCGTGTCCGCGAGCATGGTGAGGATGGCACCGGCCGCGAAGGCCTGGATCCCGGCGATGACGTTGCCGGAGGCGTGGGCGAGCAGGCCGTAGCCCGCGGCCGCCGAGGCCGCTGAGATCAGGGTCACGCCGGACCAGAGGGCGAGGATCCACCGCGCCGAGTGGCCGGCCTTCTGCAGTCCGGTCGCCGCCGACAGGGACTCGGGGACGTTGGACAAGAACACGGCGGCGACGACCGCGACGCCGACTCCGCCGCCCCCGACCAGCGTGACGCCGATGGCGACGGACTCGGGTATGCCGTCGAGCAGGCTGCCGAGCACGATGGCGCCGGCCGCGCCGTCGGCCTGCTGGCCGCCCGAGCGCTTGCGGTGCTCGCCGCCGCGGTGGTCGATGATCCAGTCGCCCAGGAAGAAGGTCAGCGAGCCGGCCGCGAGGCCGACGACGACAGCGTCGGCGCCGCCCGTGAGGTAGGCCTCGTGGGTGAGCTCGAAGGACAGCGCGCTGATGAGAACGCCCGACCCGAAGCCCATGACCAGGGCGATGACCCGGGTGGAAGCGCGTGCATAGAGGCCGATCAGGGCGCCGACGAGAAGGGCGGCACCCGCCACGAAGCCCCAGAACGCCGCCTCGAGCATGTCGGTATGCTTCCCCTTCGTGCCTGTAGGCACCCGCGCCCGTAGCTCAACGGATAGAGCATCTGACTACGGATCAGAAGGTTAGGGGTTCGAATCCCTTCGGGCGCACCCAGTCTTGTGCGTTATCCGACGACGTGCTCTTCTTCCGCCGCCGCGCGTGGCGATCTTGATGCAGCCGGGGAGGCTTCGAGCGTGCCGGTGCATGAATGTCGCCTGGGATCGGCGGGTTGCGCAGGCTAGGAGGAGCGTT
The DNA here is from genome assembly GCA_030840515.1 of Frankiaceae bacterium. Taxonomy (GTDB): domain Bacteria; phylum Actinomycetota; class Actinomycetes; order JAVEEJ01; family JAVEEJ01; genus JAVEEJ01. The sequence goes on from JAVEEJ010000190.1 coordinate 32,571, forward strand.
GCCCCTCTCGGCGAATCCCCTGACCGTGACCACCTCTCGCCCCGCGCGCCTGCTCAGGCTTCTGCTGCCTGGCCTCCTCCTGACGGGCATGGCCGTCGGGCTCCCCGGCGCCGCGGCTGCCGACGTCGTCTACACCGTGTCCTACGTCACGGGTAAGGACGGCGACCTGCTGCGCGTGGAGACGATGCGCGACCCGTCGCAGGGCAAGCACCAGCCGGTCATCCTCACGCTGTCGCCGTACAACGACACCACTGCGGGCAGCCGATCCGCCGACGACTCGCTCGCGGCGCGCTACGTCAAGCAGGGCTACGTCCGCGCCGTGGCCGACGTACTCGGCACCCGCGCCTCCTCCGGCTGCTGGGACTACGGCGGCGCGAAGGAGCAGCAGGCCG
>JAVEEJ010000319.1 GCA_030840515.1 Frankiaceae bacterium
GCGAGCGCCACGAGTCCGTCGGCAGCTCTGGTAGACGCCCACCTCGGCGAGTCCACAACTCAGGTGCCCGAGGTCGCCGGGTTCTCGTCGCGTGGTCCGTCCACGAGCACCGGCGGGGACATCCTCAAGCCGGACCTGGCCGCCCCAGGAGTCGACGTACTCGCAGCCGTCGCGCCGCCATTCCACGCGGGCCGCAGCTATGACTTCGTCTCGGGTACGTCGATGGCCTCACCGCACATCGCCGGCCTCGGTGCGCTGCTCAAGGCGCTGCACCCCACGTGGTCGCCGGCGGCTGTGAAGTCGGCGCTGATGACGACCGGGCGCGACCACGCAACCAGCGCGGACCCGTTCGCTCAGGGTGCGGGCTTCGTCCGGCCGAACCTGGCTGCAAGCCCGGGTCTGGTCTTCGACGCCGGCCCCACGGACTACCGGCGCTACATGGTCGGTCTGGGTGTGCAGTTCGCACCGCCGAACGACACCCTGACCGCGCTCAGCGGGTCGGACCTGAACCAGGCATCGATCGCGGTGGGCTCGCTCACTGGCACCCGGACGATCACCAGGACCGTCAAGAGCGTGAGCAGTGTGTCGGAGACCTACACGGTCAACGCCGTGCTGCCGGGGATGACGGTGACGGTCACACCGTCGTCGTTCACGGTGGCTCCCGGTGCCAGTCAGGCGCTGAGCATCACGATCACCCACGCCACGGCGACGCTCGGAAACTGGACCAAGGGCTCGATGACCCTGACCTCGTCTGCGCACTCGGTGCGGGTGCCGGTCGTCGTCAAGCCGGTGACGGTCGCCGCGCCGAACGAGATCCACGGCACCGGCACCGCGGGCACCACGACGTTCCAGGTGACACCGGGCTTCACCGGCACCCTGTCGACGTCGGTCTCGGGACTGGTGGGCGCAACGCCGACCGCGAGTGCGGTCAGCACTGCTCCGTACGTGCTCGAGACACCCACCGAGAGCGCAGGGACCAAGAAGTTCTCGTTGACGGTGCCGGCGGGGACGGACACCAAGCTGGTGAGGTTCGACGTTGATGCGACGAGCAATAGCGACGACCTCGACCTGTATGTCTACAAGGACGGCGAGTTCTTGACCTACAGCGCCAGCGGCGCCTCGGACGAGCAGGTGACACTCAACGACCCGGCGCCCGGTGTCTACACGGCGTACGTGAACGGCTTCGCCACACCCGGCGGCGGCGCCTTCGCGTACACGCAGTGGCTGGTGCCATCGGCGGACGTGGGCAACCTCGTGGTGACCGGTGCAGGCCCCGTGACGCTGGCCACCGCGAAGACGTTGACCGCGAGCTGGTCAGGCCTCACGTCGGGGCTGCGCTACCTGGGGTTCATCGCCTACAGCGGACCTGACGGTCTGGCGCCGAACCGCACGGTGGTATCGATCGGCTAGCACTCAAGTGACGGCGAAGGCCCCGGCGATTGCGTCGGGGCCTTCGCCGTCTCGCAGCGGCTCAGCGCCAGGAGCGGTCCCACGCGCTGGTCTTGCGCCGCGCGGCCAGTGACATCCGCCCGACCCAGACCGCCGCGAGCCCGAGGCCTGCCACCACCGCACCTTCGCGTCGCGTGGCGTCGGTGCTGCATGCAGCCGCCGGCTTGGCCACCCGCTCGGCAGCGTCACAGCGCTCGGGCGGGTCGACGGCCATGCCCAAGCCGATGGGCACGAGTACGACGCCTATGGCGAACACCGCCACCTTGAGTCGCTCCTTGGACGTGCGGCGCACGCTCGCTACGTCGGCCTCGTCGTCAGTCACGCCGCCGCTCCCAGAGCGTGCGGCAGCTCGGCGAGCGAGTCGATCCGGATCGCGGCCTGCCCTGCCTCCGGCCAGTCGGCGTGGATGTAGCCCCACGGGCCACGGCGGATGAACACCGACACCATGCCCGCAGCATTCGCCGGCTGCACGTCGTTGTCCACGCGGTCACCGACGTAGGCCACGTCCTTCGGCTCGACGCCGAGCTCGGCGACCAGGCGCTCGAAGAAGGCCGGTGACGGCTTCTCCACACCCCACGCGGCGGAGGACGCGACCAGGTCCAGCTCGACACCGCAGGACCCGAACAGCGCTTCGGACACCGCAGGTGGCTGGTTGCCGGCGACCGCGACCCGAAGCCCAGCGGCCTTCAAGCGGCGCAGGCAGTCGAGCGCGTCGGGGTAGAGGTCGGTGGCGTCGAAGTCGACCCTGCGCCCGGACTCGAGCAGGGCTCGTCGCTCGGTCTCGACGTCGAAGGTTCCTGGGGGGCGGAAGGCGTCGAAGACGCCAAGGTGGTGCTGGCGACGCTCGATGACAGCACCGAGCTCGGCCAGGAACGTGATGGTCGGTACGCCGAGCCAGTGCGCCCAGTCGGTCCACACCCGCTCTTCGCTGATGAGCGTCTCGCCGACGTCGAAGCACACGGCGCGGACCGTCACGCGGCGCCCTTCACCGGCTGCAGGTCGGTGCAGCCACGCAGCGCCCGCCACGACGCGCCCCGTCGGGCAGCATCTCCACTACTCGCGGGTCTCGGGATCCCGCCACCGATGACGGCGGGAGTCCAGTGCTCCTTCACCACGTGGCGCCCCGACACGGTGAGGCGCAGCACACCCGTGCTTGCGCCGGGTCCGCTCGCGGTCGAGAAGATGAAGTTGCCGAGCCCGTAGTCGACGTACGCGTCGCCCATGAGCCCCGCGCCCAGCAGGCGGTGGGCGTGTGAGCCCACAACGACGTCTGCGCCCGCCCCGGTGAGTGCGGCGGCGAGCTCTCGCTGCCGACCGGTCGGGCAGGTGACCAGCTCGGTGCCCCAGTGCAGGAAGACGACGACCACGTCGCTGGTGGCGCGTGCGTTGCGCACCGCCGCGAGCAGCCGAGTCGGGTCCTGGGCCGACGCGAGCCCGGGGTGGGTGTCGGTTGCCGTCCACTCGCCGGCGAGGGACGCGTCCATGACCTGGGTGGCGCCGAGGATCGCGACGCGGACGCCTCGCACCGTCTTGCGGAACGGCGTGAAGGCCTCCGCCGCGTCCTGGCCGATACCGATGACCGGCATGCCCGTGGCCCGCTCTGCAGCCAGCGTGTCTTGCAGACCTACGGGGCCGTAGTCGCGGCCGTGGTTGTTGGCGGCGGTCACCACGTCGACCCCCGCCTCGAGCAGTCGCGTCAGCAGCACGGGCGGTGCGCGAAACGTGAACTCCTTGTGGGCCGCTGTGCCACGCGTGGTGATGGCGGTCTCGAGGTTGACCATGGTGATGTCAGCGTCTTTGAGCACGGGGGTGATCGCCGAAAGCGCCCCGCGGGTGAGCACGGCCCGCGCCCGACCGTCGGCGTGCACGTCGCCGCCGAACGCCAGCGTGATCGGCCCGAGGTCCCTGGCCGTCGGGGTAAGCGTCGGCGCAACGGCCGTGGTGGTGGGCACGGACGCGTGACTCGGGGCTGACGCAGGCGGGGCTCCGCTCGAGGAGCAGGCGGTCACGCCGGCAGCGAGGAGGACAAGGCAGAGTCGGCGCACGTCGTGACGTTATCGCCCTGCCGCGGCAGGCCCCTGACACCATGCGTCCATGCGTGTGCGACGACTGGCCGTGGCGGGACTGCTGCCCGTCACGTGGCTGATCCTGCTGGCCGGTCCTGCACTGGCCGGCCCCAACGGCGCCCTGACCGTCGCCCCGCCTACGGCGCCAGTAGGCGCCAAGGTCACCCTGACCTACAGCGCGCCGTACGCGCCTGACCAGTGCAGCCCGGGCACGGTGCAGTTCAGCTTCGACGGCAAGGCCATCGGCCAGAAGCAGATTCCAGGCACGCCGCAGCACTGCACGGCGACCGTCATCTACACCATCCCGGCAAGCGCTGCCTGCGGCGGGAACCACGCCTTCAAGGCCGTCTTCATCGACAACTCGCAGAACAAGGACACCCGCACCGCCGGGTTCATCGTCACGTGTGCGACGAAGAGCCCGACGCCGAAGCCCACCAAGGCCAGCCCGACGCCGACGAAGACTCTGCGCACGCAGGCCCCGGCCACGCCCACGCCCTCGGCCTCGGTCAAGCCATCGCCGACCCGAGTACCCACGCGGACAGCTACTGCCACCCCGGCGGCTGTTCCGACCGGTGCGCCGACATTCGGGCCGCCTCCGAGCCAGCAGGACACCGGCGGCGGCAGCAGCGCGCCGTGGCTGATCGGCGGCGGACTGTTGGCACTCGCGGGCATCGGCGCGGGCGTCGGTCTGCTCGCCCCGCGCGGCGCCTCGAAGCCGGTCGTCGCGACGGTCGTCGCCGTCGGCCTGTTGGGTGGGGGTGCCCTCGCGGCGCTGCCCACTCTCACCGCTCAACCCGATCCCGCGATCCGGTCGTCCTACGTCACCGGAGCAGGGTGCAGCCTGAGTGACCTCCCGATCTTCGGCGGCTACCACGCGTACGACACGCGCCCGACCCTCAAGCACTTCCACCCCGACTCGACGTCCTGGAGCTCAGCCCCTGAGGGCTCGAGGAACGAGGAGGGCGACACGCTGCCCGGTGGCCCCTCCTACACGCTGTGCCTGCGGGTCGGGCGCGAGGTGCCGCACACGGTGCGGGACAAGAGCGTGGCCGGCAGCGCGCCTGCAGGGGCGGTGTCCTGCCAGTCCGGGGAGTCGCTGCTGAGCGGCGGCTTCTACTACCCGTGGGGCATCGAAGGCTTCGTCGGCACGCACCCGGAGGCGCCGGTGCGCTGGGCCGCGGCGACCGCCCCCGAAGGTGCGGACGACCCGCCGATCTCCGGTCACGTCTACGCGCTGTGCGCGGAGCTCCCCGATGGTGTGCACACCTACGCGACCAGCACGGCCGGCAGTGCCGGTGCCACCGCCACCGCGCGCTGCTTCCCGGGCGACGCAGTGCTGGGTGGTGGCTGGTCAGGGCGCAGCATCCGCGGCAGCCACCCCGTGGACGGCGGGTGGGCGGCGGAGCTCGGCGAGGCGGGGTCGGCGTACGCGCTCTGCTACAAGCCCTCTCGTGCATTCGGCCTGCACGCCAGCTATGTGCGCACGGCTTCCGGAAGCGGTGACGTCGACGTCGCGGCGAGCTGCGACGGTGACGACGCCGTCATCGGCGCCGGGTGGACCGGGGGCCACGGCTGGGACAGCCTGCGCCACTTCGAGCCCGGGGACCACGGCTGGAGCGTCAACCTGGTCCAGGCCGACGGGACCGAGGCGAGTGCCTACGTGCTGTGCGCGCGGCCCTACGTGAAGCCGTGACCTACCGACGCCCAGCGCTCGCACGCGCGGCTGTGGACCGCGCTGCCGAGCGCCGGTCGGACACCGAGTGGCTGGCCGATGCCTGGGCGCGCGCGAAGGTGCTGCGCTGGGACGGCGAGAAGGTCGCCGTCGACGGCGACGGAGTGCTGGTGACCGGACCGGAGGACGCGCCTGCGGAGCGCTACTTCCTCGGCCTGGACGACGACGACACGCCATGGTTCGCCGCCGTCGGCCCGCTCCCGCTCGGCACCTTCGGCGCCACCCTGCGCGACGTCGGCACCCGCCTGGGCGACCGCGACGCGGGCCTGGTGGTGCACGCCATCGGGCTCGCGCTCTGGCACGCCCGTCACCCGCGCTGCGCGGTGTGCGGTGAACCTACGGTGATGGCGCTCGCCGGCCACATCCGACGCTGTCCGGCGTGCGGCGCCGAGCACTTCCCGCGCACCGATCCCGCGGTGATCATGCTGGTGCACGACGGCGGCGACCGGTGCCTGCTCGGCCGTCAGCCGTCCTGGCCGCCGAACCGCTACTCGACCCTCGCGGGCTTCGTCGAGCCGGGTGAGTCGCTCGAGATGGCAGTCGCCCGCGAGGTGCACGAAGAGGCAGGACTCGCCGTACTCGCCTCCCAGTACGTCTCCTCGCAGCCCTGGCCATTCCCGTCCTCCCTGATGGTCGGGTTCGTCGCGAGGGTCGAGTACGGCGAGCCGCGGTTGGTCGACGGTGAGCTGGAAGAGGCGCGCTGGTTCACCCGCGACGAGCTCCGGTCGGGCTCGGTGGGCCTGTCGCCAGGCGTCTCGATCGCGCGGACTCTGGTGGATGGGTGGCTGGACGCGCCGGCGGGCGAGGTTGCGCCTACCGTGGAACCGTGAACCGCCGTCCGGGCAAGGTCCAGGTCGTCACCACCGCGCGTCGCAGCGCGGCCGACGACATCTCCGCGCGGCAGCGGCACTACATCTACGCGATGACGATCCGCACCGTCGCGCTGGTGCTGGCCATCTTCGTGCTGCACGGTCCGGTGCGCTTCATCGCGCTCGTCGCCGGAATGGTGCTGCCGTTCTTCTCCGTGACGACCGCCAACGCCGGGCCGCTGCCTGACTCAGGTGGTGCGCCGGAGCTGGTGCAGGTCGAGGAGCGTCCAGCACTGCCCCCAGGTGGCCCCAGCATCGACATGGAGTAGCGATGATCAGGAGACTGCGGCGCCGACCGGCTGCGGCACAGACGACGCCGTCCGAGACCGTCCTGCAGGACCGGATCTTCCGCGAGGCGATGGCGGTCTGGGCGGGGGACTGGTCCCCCAGGGGCGCGGGCGGAAGGCCGAAGCCTCGAGGCCGACGCACCGCCTGATCGCCGTCCACAAGGCCGGTCCGGGCCGTCAGTCCCGGCTGCGAGGATGCGGGTGTGGAACCCGCTGACGTGCTCGCCGCGCTCGACCCTGAGCAGCGGGCGGTCGCGGAAGCGGTCAAGGGCCCGGTCTGCGTGCTGGCCGGCGCCGGGACTGGCAAGACCCGCGCGATCACGCACCGCATCGCCTACGCGGCCCTCACGGGTGCGGTGCCTCCTGGCCGGATGTTGGCGGTCACCTTCACCGCGCGTGCCGCGGGGGAGCTGCGCACCCGCCTGCGTGACCTCGGCGTCGGCGGGGTGCAGGCCAGGACCTTCCACGCCGCGGCGCTGCGCCAGCTCGACTACTTCTGGCCACGGGCCATCGGGGGTGGTCGCCCGCGGCTGGTCGAGTCGAAGCTGCGTCCGCTCGGCGAGGCGGCCCACCAGGCACGCATCGCGCTGCAGCGGCCGGCGCTGCGCGACGTGGCGAGCGAGGTGGAGTGGGCCAAGGCCACTCTCGTCGCGCCCGGTGACTACGTCACCAAAGCCGCGGCGGCGCACCGCGAGCCGCCCATCCCGCCCGACCAGGTCGCCACGCTCTACGCGGCCTACGAGGACATCAAACGGGAGAGCGGACTGCTCGACTTCGAGGACATGCTGCTGCTGACGGCGGCGCTGATCGAGGAGCACCGCGACGTCGCGTCAGAGGTGCGCGACCGCTACCGGTGGTTCGTTGTCGACGAGTACCAGGACGTCAACCCCCTGCAGCACCGGCTTCTTGACGCCTGGCTCGGCGGTCGCGACGAGCTCTGCGTCGTCGGCGACCCGGAGCAGACCATCTACAGCTTCACCGGCGCCAGCCCGTCCTACCTGCTCGAGTTCGGCAAGCGCTTCCGCCACGCGACCGTGGTCAAGCTGGTCCGCGACTACCGCTCCACCCCCGAGGTCGTGGCGCTCGCCAACCGTGTCGTGGGTGGGACAGGTCTGCAGCTCGTGGCGCAGCGGCCCAGTGGTCCGGAGCCTTCGATCAACGGGTACGACGACGAGCCGGCCGAGGCCGCGGCCGTGGTGAGGTCGATCGCGGCCCTGGTGAACTCCGGGGTGTCACCGAGTCGGGTGGCGGTGCTCTACCGGGTGAACGCGCAGTCCGAGGCCTACGAGCAGGCGCTCACGGCAGCCGGCCTGCCCTATGTGCTGGCCGGCGGTGAGCGGTTCTTCAACAGACCGGAGGTGCGCGACGCGCTCCGGCTGCTGCGAGGCGCCGCGCGATCCACCGAGTCCGGACCGACCGAGGAGCTGGTGCCACATGTCATCAACGTGCTCTCGACGACCGGGTGGACCCCGCAGCCGCCTGCCGGGACGGGCGCCGTACGCGAGCGATGGGAGTCCTTGCAGGCGCTGCTCGGCGTAGCGGAAGAGCTCGTCGCGGCCGAACCCGACGCCGGTTTCGAGGACTTCGTCGCTGAGCTCGAGGAGCGGTCGGCCGCCCAACACGCACCCACGGTCGAGGGCGTCACGCTGGCCACGGTCCACGCGGCGAAGGGCTTG
>JAVEEJ010000292.1 GCA_030840515.1 Frankiaceae bacterium
GTTCCTACGCGCTCAGGGTGCCAAGCGCAGGACGGAGGCGGACTGGCTGCGACGTCACAACATCGATCGCACCGAAAGGTGGGAACGCGACGCAGACGACATCTGGGCGCGCGTGACGAACCCAGAGGCTCGGTCCGTGGTGGAACCGCTTGTCGATGGCCGCTTCTACTACGCGGAAGTCGCCACGGTGGAGGACGCTGGCGTGCAGCCCGTGTACTCCATCCGCGTGGACTCTGACGACCACTCGTTCATAGCCAACGGGTTCGTCAACCACAACACCGAGTGCCGGCTTGCGCCGCTCGCGATGGAGATGCTGCGCGACATCGACCAGGAGACGGTCGACTTCAACCCGAACTACGACGGCACTGCGTCTGAGCCCGCCGTACTCCCGTCCCGCATCCCCAACATCCTCATCAACGCGAGCGCCGGCATCGCGGTCGGCATGGCGACGAACATCCCGCCGCACAACCTGCGCGAGGTCAACGAGGGCGTCCAGTGGTACCTGCAGAACCCGACTGCCTCGGATGAGGAGCTGCTCGACGCCCTGATGGAGCGCATCAAGGGCCCGGACTTCCCGACCGGCGCGCTGATCGTGGGACGCGACGGCATCGAGGAGGCCTTCCGGACCGGACGCGGCTCCATCCGGATGCGCTCGATCGTGGAGGTAGAGGAGGACCGGCGCGGCCGGCAGACGCTCGTCATCACCGAGCTGCCCTACCAGGTCAACCCGGACAATCTCGCCGAGAAGATCGCCGACCTGGTCAAGGACGGCAAGATCGCCGGCATCGCCGACGTCAAGGACGAGTCGAGCGCTCGCACCGGCCAGCGGCTGGTCATCGTGCTCAAGCGCGACGCCATCGCCAAGGTCGTGCTCAACAACCTCTACAAGCACACGCCGCTGCAGGACTCGTTCGGCGTCAACACGCTGGCGCTCGTCGACGGGGTCCCGCGCACCTTGAACCTGGCGCAGATCATCCGGCACTGGACGACGCACCAGATCGAGGTCATCGTCCGCCGCACCAAGTACCGGCTGCGCAAGGCCGAGGAGCGGGCCCACATCCTGCGCGGCCTGCTGAAGGCGATCGACCGCATCGACGAGGTCATCGCGCTCATCCGGGCGTCGGAGTCGGCGGAGGCGGCCCGTGGCGGCCTCATGGAGCTGCTGACGATCGACGAGATCCAGGCCGTCGCGATCCTCGACATGCAGCTGCGTCGCCTCGCGGCGTTGGAGCGCAACAAGCTCCAGAGCGAGTACGACGACCTCATGTCGGAGATCGCCGGCTACGAGGCCATCCTCGCCAGCGAGGACAAGCAGCGCGAGATCATCGGCGAGGAGCTCGGGGAGATCGCCGCGAAGTACGGCAACGAGCGACGTAGCCGGATCGTCGCCTACGAGGGCGACCTGAGCCTCGAGGACCTCATCGCCGACGAGGACGTCGTGGTCACCATCACGCGCGGTGGCTACGCCAAGCGCACGAAGGCCGACCTCTACCGCCAGCAGCGGCGTGGTGGGAAGGGTGTGTCCGGCGCGGCGCTCAAGCAGGACGACATCGTCGAGCACTTCTTCGTCACCTCGACCCACAACTGGATCCTGTTCTTCACCAACAAGGGCCGGGTCTACCGCGCGAAGGCGCACGAGCTGCAAGAGACGGCTCGCAGCGCCCGGGGCCAGCACGTGGCGAACGTCTTGGGCTTCCAGCCCGACGAGAAGATCGCCCAGGTCATGGTCTTCAAGGACTACAACGCGGCGCCCTACCTGGTGCTCGCCACCCGACACGGGTTGGTGAAGAAGACTGCGCTGCGCGAGTTCGACTCCAACCGAACCGGCGGCGTCATCGCCATCAACCTGCGCGAAAACGACGAGCTGGTGTCGGCGGCCCTGGCCAGCAAGGAGGACGACCTGCTGCTCGTGAGCCGGCGCGCGATGTCCATCCGCTTCCACGCGACGGACGAGGCGCTGCGGCCGATGGGTCGCGCCACGAGCGGCGTCATCGGGATGCGGTTCGCCGACAAGGACGAGCTGCTGAGCATGGACGTGGTCCGGGGAGACGACGCCGAGCTGCTCGTAGCCACGGACGGCGGGTTCGCCAAGCGCACGCGGATCGGCGAGTACCCGATCCAGGGTCGCGGAGGGCGGGGCGTCTACACCGCCAAGATCGTGTCCACCCGCGGGCAGCTGGTGGGTGCGCTCATCGTGGTTCCCGATGATGAGATCTTCGCGATCACCTCGAGCGGCGGGGTGATCCGCACCAAGGCCGACCAGGTCCGGCGCGCCGGGCGCCAGACCATGGGGGTTCGGCTGATCAATCTCGATGAAGGTGCCACTGTGGTGGCTGTGACCCGCAGCGCTGAACCCGACGACGGCGAGGGCGAGTGACAGGCCCGACCCCTCCGCCGACGCCAGAGGCGGAGCGCGATCCGGCGCGACCGATCACCGGCGTGGGCTGGCCCGGCGCCAGCCCGGCTGGTGGGGTCCCGGCGGCGAGCCCTCCGTCGGCCTCCGGCACCCCGCCCCACGCCCCGGTCCCGCCGCGCGCGCCGCAGTCCGGGACGCCGCAGCCCGGGACGCCGGTGGCCCCGCCGCGGACCCAGGTCGCCGCTTCTGCATCGCCCCCTGCTCAGGCCCAACCCCCGGCCGCTGGGGCGACCCCCGCAGCGGCGAACGTGGCACCCGGCAACGCCGGAAGCGGCCGCGGCTCGTCGCGGGCCACGAGCGCGTCGACGTCGAGCGGCCCGGCGAAGCCGGTGCCCAAGCGGGCGCGGCGAGCCACCTTGGTGCTCAGCCGGATCGACCCGTGGTCGACGTTGAAGGCCAGTTTCGTCTACTCGTGCGCACTAGTCGTCGTACTCGTCGTCGCCGTCGTCGCGCTCTACGCGCTGCTCTCCGGCATGGGGGTCTTCACCAGCGTCGACAACGTGCTGTCGAAGACGGCTCCGGGCACGCACATCGGCTTCCCGCTCAGCAAGGTGATCCTCGTCAGCCTCGTCGTCGGCGCCGTCGACGTGGTGCTGCTGACAGCGCTCGCAACACTCGGCGCCTTCGTCTACAACCTGGTCGCGGACCTCGTCGGCGGCATCGAGGTGACCCTCTCCGAGCGGGACTGAATCGCATCGGGCGACCGCTTCGCGCTGTGTTACCTTTTCCGCGCCCCGGGGCCTATAGCTCAGCTCGGTTAGAGCGCTTCCCTGATAAGGAAGAGGCCGGTGGTTCAAGTCCACCTAGGCCCACTCGCGCATGCCCGTCCCGATCACAGGTCTGAGGGGAACGACGTGAAGAAGAAGATCCTGGTGCTGCTCGCCGCAGTGGGTGGTCTGGTCGCGTTCAAGAAGCGGGCGAAGGCACGCAGCGAGGCGGAGCTGTGGCAAGAGGCCACCCGCCCCGCACCCGACCTGCGCTAGCGCCCACCACGGCGCGCAGGCGCCGGCGGGGACGTAGCTCAATTGGCAGAGCACCGCCTTTGCAAGGCGGGGGTTAGGGGTTCGATTCCCCTCGTCTCCACTCATCTGCACACAGACGACGCGGTTGCGACACGACCGC
>JAVEEJ010000352.1 GCA_030840515.1 Frankiaceae bacterium
GACGGCCCGCACAGCGTCGTGTTCGACCAGGCCGAGAACCGGCTCCACGCGCAGAAGGCCGTGCTGGCTTTCCTCTTGGCACGGGCAGGCTGACATGGGCACGTCCCGAGTCGTCACCGCGACCGTGCCGACGACGCGAACCGCCCGGCACGCGCGCATCGCCGCGTTGCTCGCGGATCGGTCGGTGCGGTCGCAGGGCGAGCTGGGGCGGCTGCTTGCTGCCGAAGGACTGGTCGTGACGCAGGCGACGCTGTCCCGCGACCTCCTCGAGCTCGGTGCGACCCGGGTCCGCGATACCGAAGGCTCGCTCGTCTATGTCGTGCCGGACGACTCCGACCCGCGCCGCCACAGTGAGCCTCGCCTGGCCCGCCTCGCGCAGGAGCTGCTGGTGGGCGCGGACTCCTCTGGGTCCATGGTCGTGCTGCGCACTCCGCCGGGTGGGGCGCACCTGCTCGCCAGCGCCATCGACCGGTGTGTGTGGACCGACGTCGTCGGCACGGTCGCCGGCGACGACACCGTGCTCCTCGTCTGCCGCGAAGGAGTCGCCGGCTCGTCGGTGGCTGCGCACCTGCTCGCCCTCGCCGAGGGCCGTCCGTCCCCGGAGGGACCCGCATGACCAACCGCATCGTGCTCGCCTACTCCGGTGGGCTCGACACATCTGTGGCGATCGGGTGGATCGCCGCCGAGACCGGGGCTGAGGTCATCGCGGTCGCCGCGGACGTCGGCCAGGGCGGTGAGGACCTCGAGGTGATCCGCCGGCGCGCACTCGACTGCGGCGCCGTGGAATCGGTCGTGGTCGACGCCCGTGACGAGTACGCCGAGCAGTACTGCATGCCCGCGTTGCGGGCGAACGCGCTCTACATGGATCGCTACCCGCTCGTGTCGGCCTTGTCCCGGCCTCTCATCGTGAAGCACCTGGCCGCTGCGGCGCGTACCTACGGCGCCGACACCGTCTCGCACGGCTGCACCGGCAAGGGCAACGACCAGGTGCGCTTCGAGGTCGGCATCGCCGCGCTGGCGCCTGATCTCAAGGTCATCGCGCCGGTCCGCGACTCGGGCATGACCCGGGACAAGGCGATCGGCTTCGCCGAGGAGCGCGGTCTGCCCATCGACGTCACGAAGAAGTCGCCGTACTCGATCGATCAGAACCTCTGGGGTCGAGCAGTGGAGACAGGGTTTCTCGAGGACATCTGGAACGCGCCGATCGAGGACGTCTACAGCTACACCGACGACCCGAGCGTGCAGCGTGCGCCCGACGAGATCGTGCTGACGTTCGTCGACGGGGTGCCCACCGCCGTCGACGGTCGCGCCGCCTCCGTGCGCGAGGTCATCGAGGAGCTGAACCGGCGGGCCGGCGCGCAGGGTGTCGGGCGGCTCGACCTCGTCGAGGACCGCCTGGTGGGGATCAAGAGCCGCGAGGTGTACGAGGCGCCCGCAGCGATCGCGTTGATCACCGCGCACCAGGAGCTCGAGAACGTGACCATGGAGCGGGACTTGGCGCGGTTCAAGCGCGGGGTGGAGCAGCGCTGGTCTGAGCTCGTGTACGACGGCTTGTGGTTCTCGCCTCTGAAGCGAACGCTGGATGCGTTCGTCGAGCAGTCGCAACAGCACGTCAGTGGAGACGTTCGGCTCACGCTTCACGGGGGTCGGGCCGTGGTCACGGGACGCCGCAGCGACGAGTCGCTCTACGACTTCGCGCTCGCCACCTACGACGCCGAGGACGAGTTCGACCAGTCGCTCGCCAAGGGGTTCGTGGAGCTGTGGGGACTGCCCAGCCGAATTGCGGCGCGGCGCGAGCAGCGCGCCCGTGGATGAGCCACCCCAGGCGCTGCGGCTCTGGGGTGGGCGCTTCGGCGGCGGGCCGGCGCCGGCACTGAGCCGGCTGTCGGCCTCGGTGCACTTCGACTGGCGCCTGGCCCCTTACGACCTGCTCGCGTCTGCGGCGCACGCCCGCGTGCTGAACCGTGCCGGCCTGCTCGACGGCGACGAGATGCACGCGATGCTCGGCGCACTCGACGGGCTCGCCGCCGACGTCGCATCGGGGACATTCACCGCGACCGTCGATGACGAGGACGTGCACACGGCGCTCGAGCGCGGACTCGTCGAGAGGCTGGGGGAGCTCGGCGGCAAGCTCCGCGCGGGGCGCAGCCGCAACGACCAGGTGGCGACCGATCTACGGCTCTACCTGCGTGACCAGGCTCGAGCACTCGCCGCGGCCGTGGTCGAGCTCGAGGAAGCCCTGCTCGCGCAGGCTGAGGCGCACGTCGACACCCCTGCCCCCGGCATGACGCACCTGCAGCACGCGCAGCCGGTCAGCTTCGGCCACTGGCTGGCCGCCCACGTCCACGCGCTCGGACGCGATCTCGATCGACTGCGCGACTGGGACCGGCGGGCCGCCGTCAGCCCGCTGGGCGCGGGGGCGCTCGCGGGCTCGTCACTGCCGCTGGATCCGGAGGCCGTGGCCGCGGAGCTCGGGTTCGCCTCCGCTGCCGCCAACTCCATCGATGCCGTCTCCGACCGCGACTTCGCGGCCGAGTTCCTGTTCTTCGCGGCGCTGCTCGGCGTGCACCTCTCGCGCATCGGTGAGGAGCTGGTCTTGTGGACCAGCACGGAGTTCGGCTGGGTCGAGCTCGACGACGCGTGGGCGACCGGGTCGTCGATCATGCCGCAGAAGAAGAACCCTGATGTGGGCGAGCTCGCGCGAGGCAAGAGCGGCCGTTTGATCGGCGCGCTGGTCGCCCTGCTGACGACGCTCAAGGGCCTGCCCCTTGCCTACGACCGCGACCTGCAGGAGGACAAGGAGCCCGTGTTCGACGCGGTGGACACGCTGCTTCTCGTCCTCCCCGCGCTCGCGGGCACCATCGCCACCATGCGGGTCAACGCCTCCCGCCTTGCCGATGCGGCTCCCGCAGGGTTCTCGCTGGCCACCGACGTCGCGGAGCTCCTGGTCCGCCGCGGAGTGCCGTTCCGTGAAGCGCATGAGGCGGTGGGCCGTCTCGTCGCGCGTTGTCAGGCCTTGGGCATCGAGCTGTCCGACGCCAGTGACGACGACCTGCAGGAAGCCTCGCCACACCTGACCCGCGACGTGCGCTCTGTCCTCTCGGTCTCAGGCGCCATGAGCGCACGGGACACACCCGGTGGCACCGCGCCGAGCCGAGTCCGCGTCCAGCTCGCCGATCTGCGGTCGGCCGTCTCCGAGCACAGGGCATGGGCCGGCGGCTGACCTGGCGACGGACCGACCTCTCCGTCGGGCCCGTCGATGCCGCGCTGGCGCTGCTCGGCGCGACGGTCGAGTCCACCACTGAGGACGGCACGGTCGCCGTCCGGTTGACCGAGGTGGAGGCGTACGGCGGCTCCGACGACCCAGGCTCACATGCCTTCCGCGGGCCGGGCCGCCGCAACGCCACCATGTTCGGACCTGCGGGACTGGCCTACGTCTACTTCACCTACGGCATGCACTGGTGCCTCAACGTGGTGTGCTGCCCAGACGGGGAGCCAGGGGCCGTGCTCCTGCGTGCGGGTGAGGTGACGCGAGGGCTGGACCTCGCCCGCACCCGCCGACCGGGAGCCAGCGACCGAGACCTCGCCCGCGGGCCGGCCCGGCTCACCCGGACGCTCGGCGTGACCGGCGCAGCCGACGGCGTCGACCTGCTCGATGCGGGCTCGCCACTGCGGCTGACCGCTAGGGCCCCCACGCCCGCGGAGGTCGTCTGGGGTCCGCGTGTGGGCGTGGCCGGCGAGGGCGGGAGCACCCCGTGGCGCGTGCACCTGGCCGGCGACCGCACGGTCAGCGTCTATCGGCCCGCCACGCCACGCCGCAAACCCACCGCCTTTGGCTGACCCGCGTGCGCGATGATGCGCGCCGTGGGCATCCTGGACGAGCTGAAGGCGCGCGGACTTGTCGCCTTGTCGACCGACGAAGGAGCGCTCGGCGAGTGCTTGAGCCAGCCCACCGCGTTCTACGTCGGCTTCGACCCGACAGCTCCCAGCCTGCATATCGGACACCTTGTCCAGGTGCTGACGGCCCGGCGACTCCAGCTCGGCGGGCACCTTCCGCTCGCCTTGGTCGGCGGTGCCACCGGCCTGATCGGTGACCCGAAGGCGTCGGGAGAGCGATCGTTGAACGACCCGGACCTCGTTGCGGGATGGGTTGAGCGCATCCGCACCCAGGTCGAGCGCTTCCTCGAGTTCGAGGGGCCCGCCGCCGCGCGGATGGTGAACAACCTGGACTGGACCGCGGACCTGTCGGCGATCGCCCTGCTGCGCGACCTCGGGAAGCACTTCAGCGTCAACCGGATGCTCGACCGCGAGGCGGTGGCGACGCGGCTTGCCGCCGGCGGCATCAGCTACACGGAGTTCAGCTACGTCCTGCTGCAGAGCAACGACTACCTCGAGCTCTTCAGGCGCCACGACTGCCGGCTTCAGATCGGAGGCAGCGACCAGTGGGGGAACATCACCGCGGGGGTCGAGCTGGTACGCCGGGTCACGGGGGAGCGGGTCCACGCCCTGGCCACCCCGCTGCTGACCAAGTCCGACGGCACCAAGTTCGGCAAGACCGAGGGCGGGACCGTCTGGCTGGACCCTGAGCTCACCTCGCCCTACGCGTTCTTCCAGTTCTGGCTGAACGCTGAGGACGTTGCCGTGGACAACCTGCTGCGCGTCTTCACGTTCCTCCCCGCGGAGGAGGTCGACCGCCTGGTCGAGGCCACGAGGGAGCGGCCAGCCGCCCGGGAGGCCCAGCGTGCGCTCGCCGCGGAGGTCACCAGGCTCGTTCACGGCGACGACGAGACGCAGCGCGTGATGGACGCCAGCGCGGCACTGTTCGGCCGCGGGGAGCTCGGCGCGCTGGACGAGGCCACGCTGGCAGCGGCGCTGACCGAGGCGGGGTGCGCGGACGTTCCTGAGCTGGCCACCGTGGTGGACCTGCTCGTGGCGAGCGGCTTGGCGGACAGCCGGGGGGCCGCCCGCCGCACCGTGCTCGAGGGCGGTGCCTACGTCAACAACGAGCGCATCGAGGACCCCGACGCCGTCCCGACCGGCCTCCTGCACGGTCGCTGGCTGGTCCTGCGCCGGGGCAAGCGGAACGTGGCGGGAATCCGCGTAGCCCCCTGACCTGGGCGGATACCGGGCCGCAGAGCGAGCGCGCCGCTCCCTACACCGTTCCGTAGGCGGTTGCGCAGGGCCTGCCGCAGACCGTTCCGCACACCGTTCCCCGGCCATGCCACGCCGGCGCTTGCCCCGCCGTGCGGCCCGCCTTTGCCCCCGTGCGACCGGGCTTTACCCCCGCCGTGCGACCCCGCCTTTGCGCCTGTCAGGAGCGTGGGTTATGGTTCTCGCTACCTCCTCGGAGCAACGGACGCGCGGTCACGCGCGGACGATCCGGGAGGGCCTTGCAGTGACGACCCTGGGCCGGCAGCTGTCGGTCCCGGGAGTCTTCGCGCGAGGCGGTGTGAGCCGCCCGGAAGTGATTTGACTTCCCTCATGGCCACGCCTAAGTTGTGGGAGTTGCCCCGCGACGAGTCCGAGAGGGCTCTACCGGTGCGCGTCCGTTCCTTGAGAACTCAACAGCGTGCTGAAAGTCAGTGCCAAAAAACCTCGTCCGGGGCCGTGGCAGTAATGCCACATCTGTCCCGAATGAGTTCCTTTGGTGATGATAGACGAAACAAGCTAGTTACGTCTTTATCGCCAGCATCAGCTCGTCCGTGCCAAGCGGCGAGCGCTTTCTTATGTGTCCACAACCCGTCCCTCGGGACGGCTGTGAATAGACATCAATGGAGAGTTTGATCCTGGCTCAGG
>JAVEEJ010000295.1 GCA_030840515.1 Frankiaceae bacterium
AGTGACGACGAGGGTGGCCTCCTGGCGCAGCCGGAGCGCCTCGTCCCCGGCCTGCAGCTGCAGCAGGTCGTCCAGCGGTCCGGACATGATGAGCAGCCCGCCGGGACCTCCGGTGACCGACATCCACTCCTCATGCGCGTGGATGCGACCGGTCTTCGCCAGCTCGTCACACCACTCGAGGAACCGCTCGAAGACCTTGAGCGCCAGGCCCTCCCGCCCCGGGACAGGTGCACCCCAGCGGAAGACAGCCGCTCCGGTCAGTGCGCCTGAGGTCGGTGTCATGACCCCACTGCACTCCCTCGGGAGGCTGAGGTCAACCCGCCAACGGGCTCATCCCTTCGGGACCTTCGGCACCTTCGGCACCGGATACGACGTGCGCATCCCGAAGTCCCACAAACGGTCCGGCAGCAGCCGACGGGTGGTGATCATCGCGCGTGCCACCGGCCCGACGATGTAGCGCGGACGAGGGCGGCCGCGCGTGATCGCCCTCTCGATCTTGCGCGCCACGTCGTCGGCGCTCGAGGCCAGCTTCGCCTTCGGGCCGGAGTAGTAGCTCTCGAGCCCCTTGCCCAGGTCACGTCGGAACTGCGCGTAGGGACCGGCCGGGACCTCCTCGATCGAGTCCACCGCCACCTCGCTCCAGGGGGTGAGCACCGGCCCCGGCTCGATCACCGAGACGCGGATGCCGAACGGTGCGGTCTCGATCCGGAGCGCGTCGCTGAAGGCCTCCACCGCGTACTTGCTGGCGTGGTAGAAGCCGCCGCCCGGAAGAGTCAGGCGCCCACCCATCGAGCTGACGTTGACGATGCGTCCCCCACCTGCCGCCCGCATCCCCGGCAGCACGAGCTGCGTGAGCCGGATCAGCCCGAACACGTTGGTCTCGAACTGGCGCCGCACCTCCTCCATCGAGGTCTCCTCGACCGGACCCTGCAGGCCGTAGCCCGCGTTGTTCACCAGCGCGCCGACGGAGCCGTGCTCGCCCTCGATGGCCTTGACCGCGGCGATCATGCTGGCTTCGTCGGTGACATCCAGGGCCAGCACCCGCGCGCCGGCGGCGGCCAGCGTCTCGAGCGTCTCGGGCCGGCGGGCCGTGGCGTAGACCGTGTGGCCGGCCTTGAGCAGCCGCGCGGCGGTGGCCTCGCCGATGCCTGACGAGCATCCGGTCACGAGTACGACGGTCATGCGTGGTCCTTTCTCAGCAGAGCCCAGACGATGGGTTCGGTAGCGGCGCGGGTGTGGTCGTCGAGTGCAAGCAGCCCAGCCCTGGCCTGGCGGTCGATGCCGATGAAGGCGCCGAAGACGAGCGCGACCAGCAGGGTCGGGTCGCCGTCGCGCACCTCGCCGTTCGCCTGGGCGTCGCGCAGCACTGCTGCTGCGGCCTCGTCCACCTGGGCCGCGAGGGCGTGCGACTCGGCGTCGAGGTAGCCGGCGTGCTGCTGGTGCTCCAGGAAGGCGAACTCGTCGGGGTGCTCGGCGGCGAAGCGGAACAGCGCGCCCCACCAGGCGGAGAACAGCTCGCGAGGGTCGGCGTACTCGCCCCCGATGGCCGCTACCCCCTCGAGGAAGCGGCCCTTGGCGCGTTGGAACGCCGCGTTTCCGAGCGCTTCCTTGCTCGGGAAGTATCGGTACAGCGTGCCTGTGCCGACCCCGGCCTCGGCGGCGACGAGCGGGACCGGGGTCGCGGCGTAGGTGCGCTCGGCGAAGAGCTTGATCGCGGCGTCGACGAGGTCAGACCTGCGATCACGGCGCCGGCTGATCGGGATAGGCGCGGCGAGCTGGCTCGGGTGGTTCACGGAATGAATGTTCGTTCCGCGCGGGCTGGAGGTCAAGCCGGGACCGCGTGACGTTCATCACGAGTTCATCGGGCAGGGTCTCGGGGCACAGGGGTCCCAGCGGGCACCCTGGGTGCTCGGCCAGCATGCCGACCCTGCCCTAACGAGCGGATACGGAGCCGACATGAGCGAGCTGAGCCCAGCAGGCCCGACCCAGGACAGCTTCGAGCGCGAGCTCCGCCTGCAGCTCGCGGATGCCGAGGCCGCCGCGGCCCGGGCGGAGGCCGAGGGCGAGCCCGACCTTGCCGAGGCGATGCGCGCGCACGCGGAGGACCTGCGGCGCACCGCGCTCCGGCACGCGGTGCACCCTCAGCTCGTGGGAGACGTCGAGTACGCCGACGACAGCGTCAGCCAGTTGGAAACCTCAGCCTGAGGCCCGACAGGATGGGGGCATGACCTCCCCCACCGAGGTGGTGCTCGCCGACCTCGCAGCCGAGCACCGCGAGCTCGACGTGCTGCTGTCGGGCCTGGCCCCGGATGACTGGCTGCTGGCCACGCCGGCGGAGGGCTGGTCGATCCTTGACACGGTTGCCCACCTGGCGTTCTTCGACGAGCGCGTCACGTTGGCAGCCCGAGACCCGGATCAGTTCCGCAGCCACCTGGGCGAGCTGCTGGTCGACTACGACGGCTACATGAGCCGGGGCGTGGAGCACGGCCGCTCACTCGGTGCGGCGCAGACGCTGGACTGGTGGCGAGCGGAGCGCACGAGCGCGCTTGCGGCCCTTGCGGCGGTGCCGGCTGGGGTGCGGCTGCCCTGGTACGGGCCTGACATGTCGGTGGCATCCGCGGCCACGGCCCGACTGATGGAGACCTGGGCCCACGGCCAGGACATCTGGGACGGGCTCGGTCGGGAGCGTGAGCCCACCGACCGCTTGCGGCATGTGGCGCTTCTGGGGCAGAAGGCCTTCGCCAACTCCTTCCTCGCGCACGGCATGGAGGTGCCAGAGGAGTCGGTCCGCGTCGAGCTCGTGTCTCCCACCGGTGAGGCGTGGGCCCTCGGTCCGGCGGAGACACCGCATGTGGTGCGCGGCCTGGCGACGGACTTCTGCCTGCTCACCACCCAGCGCCGCCACCGCGCCGACCTGG